>JAFVRT010000066.1 GCA_017504125.1 Lentisphaeria bacterium | reverse complement strand
CGGAGCTGTTTCAACTGCGTTGGGAGCGCAGTATTCGTAACACCCTTTGACAATGGCGTTGCGCGCTTCTTCAGCGGAATACCCCAGGCGGCGCATGCTTTTGCTGATACAGGGTTCTCCTACAAAAACAATGCTGTTGCTGCCTGAGCGGATCAGCTTCAGAGCCTGATCGATATAACAGGACGGGGTGTTTTCGGCAATCTTGATCTGGATCTTCGGATCATAGATCCCCATGTTTCCATATTCTTCAAGCAAAAGCGAAGACAATTCGTTGAATCCGGAACTGCCGTCATCCAATGTTCCTCCCAGGTAGAATGGATGTCCGAACCGATATTTCATGCTTGAAACTTTTGAATAGAAATTCCGGATGATCTGCCGTATGTCATCTTTTGTAAAAATACCGGAATCAAGATCCTGTTTGTAATAGGGATAGAGCATTATATCCAAATTCCCGAAAGACCGGGTCTGGATACAGTCACCGTATTCCGATAGCTGATAAAAAAGCCAGATCAGCAGCATAGCTTCATAAAAGTTTCGGGGAGCTCCCTTGCGGAGTGTGTGCAAAGCCTCAAGCTCAACTTGCTGACAATCGGCTTTTTCCGCCCATACCAGGATGCGGTCAAGAAGCTGCAAAGTTTGTTGATACTCACTTATGACGACATGAAAAAAGAGTTCCTGTTGAGGTGTTATGTTATTTTTATGTGTGTCTTTGAAGCGTTGATATGCTGCTTCTGCTTCATGAGTCAGGCCCGGAAGCCCTTTGGCAAGTATTTTCGGCCAGTCGGGGACACTATGGGCATAGTCCCAGAAAAGGAATCCGAAACTGGATTTGCCGAAATTTTCACGCAAAGCCAAAGTTCCGGAACAGAGTGTTTCTGCTACATAGTTCCGGCGTGGAAGGCTCAGCAGCTGTTCTATGGGTTTTCTGCCCCAGATGCCCAGCGTGACAAAAAGATCTTCCGGAGAAACTCCGATCCGGCAATGTGCCAGAAGCCAGGTGAAAGCAGTCAGATGTTCTTCCAGATGGGATGAGAATTTTTTCCCATTGAGAAAATTTTTAAGTTCGTCTTTGAGAAGATCAGCGGGAATTCCGCTTTCCGGAATTCCCGGATTTCGGAATTCTTCCTCAAAATAACTTTTATCAGAACAAAAATGAAGCATAGCCGGATCCTCCTGGTTTTTCTTTTAATATAATACCGCTTTTTGATTTTGGAAATAGCCGAAACAGACTTAAATATACCATTTTTTGCCAAAGGCAAGTTGTATTTTGTTGTTTCAAGTGATATATTTGTCTGAAAGGAACAAAAAAATGTCAATGACCAGATTTACGGAAAGCGGACTCCATACCCTGTGCTGGTATTTGGAAATAAAGATCCTGAATCTTTATTTCGGCAGTTATACCATGAGTTTCAAAGTTTCGCATCCATGTTACCGGTTGGTTTTTGTTCTTGAGTCGGATGGAAAAAGTTTTTTTGCTGATTCCGAAAAAGAAGTTCCATGTCTTGAAGGACGCTGGTATCTGCTGCCGCCATTTTGTGAAGTGACCCATGTGGTCAATAACTCCATGAAGCATCTTTCAATACACTTTTCCGCTTCTGTGGAGGGAGCATTGCTGCTGACTCCGGCTGAAAATACCTTTTATTTTGCAGATGAAAACGATGTGTGCGGAACAGTCAAAAGAGAGCTGGCAGAAAATTCAGAACTGTCGCAGGCTCTGCTTTTTTACGGACTTTGCCACCGTGCATTGGCACATGTCATCACTCCGGAAGATTCGCGGCGGATTCTGGAATTTCTTAAAGTGCCGGGATATGCCGGATTGCTTCAGTTCCTCAATGCCCATGCAACAGCTGCAGTTACTCTTGAAAAAATGGCGGAAATATCTCATCTTTCCACAAATGCCTTTGTCAAGCGTTTTACCCGTGATGCCGGGGTGACTCCGGGGAGATTTCTCGCCCGGATCCTTACGGCCAGGGCAGCTTCACTTTTGACAGAAAAGAGAAAGTCTGTCAAAGAAACCGCTGCGTTGCTGGAGTTCAGTACTCCTTTTGCCTTTTCCCGTTTCTTCCACCGCCAGACGGGGACTGCTCCCCGCGAGTTTCAAAAGAAGCTCAGCTGAACTTTCAACTTTCGAGAAGGGCAGGGGGGATTGCTGTTTTATATTACTTCCCCCATGAAGTATTGCCGAAAACACCGTCTTGAAAGAATACCGGTTTGTACCCCAATTCAGCCGGTACCCGGCATGATGCTTCAAGTCTTTTGAAATAATCCGGCAGATACATGGAGTAAAAGGGATAGGCATACTGTTCATGCCCGACAGACTCAATGATATCGCTTTCGCCTTTGGCATCTTCCTGTCTGATCTTTTTTTCGATCTCCTCCGGAGTGTCGATATTGAAACAGAAGAATGTCCGGGAAAGGAAAAGGTCGAAGTCTGCGTCGTAAAAACAACGCTTCTGCAGCATGTGTCTTGCCACATCCTGTTCATAGAAAAATCCGATATCGCATCCCCCCTGTTCGAGAGTTTCCACTCTGCCGTCAACGATGATGCGGTTTGACATGAAGCCGCTGGACGTCAGTATCTTTACACCACGGCTGCGCATGAAACTGAAGTTGTGAGGCTCCAGCATTGCCCAGTGGACATTGGTTGGCGGAGTACAGCTTGACGGACCGGCAATACGGCACAGTTCCGCCGTAGTAGTGTCAAAATCGTGAGCAAGCCGTTCTGTTGAGCAATGCTGATAGGGACGATCCGGGAATTCCGACCAGGCATGGAACGCCAGATGAAGCCAATCTGAACATTGTTCAAAATCCTTGCGATAACACTCCGGCACTTGAGCTAAAGTGGTTTTTTCCGGATCGTGAGCATTTTCATAGAAACATTTCAGGATGAATTTTGTCCCATATTTATCGTGAAGCTGCTTCAAACCTTTTATGTAAAAGTGGTCAAAAAGGGAGTCGTAGTGCTGTTTGGCAAGGTCTGTGAAAAAGAAACTGTTGTCGTCGATACGGACGGTATAACGCTTGAAAGAGTGTTTGTCCCACACCAATACAATAGTCTGCGTGCGTTCTCCGAATTTATCTTTGGCTTTGACGGTGACACGGTTGATCTTTTCTTTCAATGGAACTTCTGCAAAAAACTCCCGGTCGTTGCGGAGTGCTGCGATGCCATTGACAGTAACATTGCTTTGAACCGAGGCGATACCGCGGATGTTGACGAGCAGTTCAGAACTGCTTTCTTTGCCATGGCGGGCATTGAGGAGTTCTCCGTTGCGGTGAGATGTGATTTCCAGCATTTTTTGTTCCTCCTGAGAAATTGATATGTTGCTGCATACGATATAAAATAACACAGGTAATATTTTTTACAAGAAAATAAAACTGGATTATCGGGCAGAATTTATTGAATTTTTGAACAAAAGCATTGTTTTTATTTGACTTATAGGGATGATTGTGCTAAATTGTCGAAAATACATGGACAAATGGTATTCAGAATGAAAAAAACAAATTTTCTTTACCGGAGAGATGATTTTTTCCGGAACGGCGGACATGTAATTGAAGATTTTTATGTCAATCTGACCGGGGCAGGGGATGAAAAAGTCTGCTTTCATCTGAAAATGTATCTTGAGTCGGAGTGGCGGGATTTCTGTAATAAAATTCCACCTCAACCCGGCGGAACGGTTTTTATCGGATTGATCCTTTCCGGGAAACAGTACCGGAGCGGTGAATCCGGCAGCCGGATCCTTGAAGCTGGTGATGTCCTGATAGACCGCATAAGAAATGAGGAACTTGCTATAAGCTCGCTGCCGGGAAATACTTTGCGGAGGATCGGTGTGGAAATTACCGGAAATCCCCTGTTTGAAGTTTTTTGCGGAACTCTTTTTCCGGCTCATGTAACAGTTATAAAGTGCAGAGAACCTGAAAAAGTGAAAAGTATTATGGAGTCGATCAGAAATGAGATCAATATCAACGGAGGCAGAGGCGGGGAAATTTCTGCATTGATATTTATCCTGATGCAGGAACTGGCATCACAATACAGCCGGTATGATTTCCCGGAACCGCTGCAAAAAGCACTGGATTTGATCGAAAAAAATGGTTTTCAAACCTTGTCAAGAGAAGAACTTGCGGCTCAAAGCGGAGTTTCGATCAGAAAACTGACCGCTTTATTTCAACAATATCTTGGTACAAGTCCTGGCAGGTATATGAGTAAAAGGCGACTTGAACATGCTGCCGGATTATTGAAAACAAACCGTTTTTCTGTAAAAGAATGTGCAAGACTTTCAGGGTTCGGAAGTGTAGAATTTTTTATCCGCGAATTTAAAAAATTCACCGGAGTTACTCCGGGACGGTTTTAGAGTTTTTCGGCAGCAGCTTTTATGCGGTCGGCCATAAGTTCATCCTTTGTACAGCCTTTGCCTTGTTTCAGGCATTCAGCAAAGGCGAGCATGGCTTCACGACTGCCCAATGCCGCGCCGCGGCGGAAATAGTATACTGCCGCAACCGCATCGCTTTTGACTCCGGAACCATTCAAAAAACAAAGTCCGGTCCGGTAGGTTCCTTCTGCATCTCCGAGAGATGCGCTTTGTTCATAATAAGAAAATGCTTTGACGGGATCTTTGGCTGTGCCGATGCCGTTTTCACAACACCAGGCGAGTTTTCGCAGTGCCGGGGGGAATTTTTGCTCTGCAGCCTTTTGGAAATATTTTACAGCCATTCCCGGATCATGTTCAAGAAAATTACCTGAAAGATGAAACTCTCCGAGTCTGGTTATTGCTCCAGGATGGTTTGAAGCGGCTGCTTTTTGAAAATATGAGAAACTTTTTGCCGGATCGGGAGATGTACCGATACCCGCTTCCAGAATGGTGGCAAAACGATACATTCCTTCCGGATCGCCTGCCCGCGCAGCAAGTTCCAGCAGAGCTCTTGCGTAGACATGATCCGGCTTTACGCCGATGCCATGCTGAAGCAGCTCGGCATGAAATACCATGACTTCAGGAGGTGTCGGTGAGGCATTGGAACTTCTCAGAGTCAGCGAATATATCTCTGAAGCATGATTTTTACGCCACAGCGGATCGGCATAAAGGGTTTTTGCCAGTTTCAGCAAGGCCGGATAGTAGTTTGCCCGACAAAGTTTACGCATTATTTTCAGGGCACGCACCTTGTCCGGCGGAATTGCCCCAAGAGTGCTGTTGGCATGAACCCCGGAAAGAAGCATGTCAGCCAATCGTAATTGAGCACTGCCCAAATTGCCGGCAGCCTGATAATATTCGTATGCCTGGCGGATGTCTTTTTTTACGCCAATGCCGAACTCATGGCAAACTCCGAATTTGTAAAGTCCCAGAGGCAGTTTTTTCAACGCTGCTTTCCGGTACCAGAATGCGGCCAGATCGGGATTGCGGGGACGGTTCTTTCCGCGGAAAAATTCATCACCGAGGCGGATCATCGCATAGAGATCGCCGTTGAGGGCTGAACTGCGTAAATGATCCGCAGTTTTTTCAGCGCAAAGCGAAAAAACTGCGGTCAAAGAAATCAGCGTTGTAAAAAGTTTCACTTGTCTGCTTCAAGTTGCGCCTTCAAGGCTTCAACTTCGGCCTGCAGCGCAGCGAATTTTTTGGAAAGTTTCTCAAAACGGCCGGGCAGGGCGAGCCGCCCCATGAAGTCACGCTGGGATTCTGCCGGGGCTCCGATAACAGTTTGTCCGGCCGGGACGCTGCGGAGAACTCCGCTGGCTCCTGCAACCTGTACTCCGTCCCCCAGAGTGATATGACCGTTGACCCCTGCTTTTGCGGCAAGGATCACACCGCGGCCAAGTTCGGAACTGCCGGCGATCCCGGCTTGAGCAACGATAATGGAACTTTCGCCGATGACAACATTATGAGCGATCATGACATGATTGTCGATCTTGACATTGCTTTTGACCCAAGTCCGCCCGAAACGGGCGCGATCGATCGTGGTATTGGCACCGATTTCCACATCGTCATCGATTTGAACGATTCCGGTCTGCGGCACTTTGACCAGACCTTGAGGTCCCGGTACAAAGCCGAAACCATCGCCGCCGATGACCACTCCGGGATGGATGACCGCCTTACGACCGACAAGGCAACGGTACATGACTGTCACATTGGGATAAAGCAGAGAATCAGCACCGATTTTTGCATCATGGCCAATGTAGCATCCGGCACCGATAACAGTATTGTCCCCGATTTCAGCACCGGCTTCGATCACTGCATTGGCATTGATGGAAACATTGCTGCCGAGTTTGGCTTCAGGTGAAACTACTGCTGACGGGTGGACACCGGGAGTGAAAGCCGGAGCTTCATCAGCGTACATGGCTGCGATAACAGTAAAAGCATGATCCACATTTTTGCAGACGATCAATGTGGATTCCGGCTTTGCGAACTTCGCCAGATCGGGACAGATAAGTATTATTCCTGCTCCGGCATCTTTCAGGAGTGCTTCATATTTCCGGCTGCCCACAAAACTCAACTGTTCGGGTGCGGCTTCTTTTATTCCGGCTACACCGGTAACGATCCTGGATGCATCACCGATGATTTCACCCTTTACGATCTCAGCTATTTGAGCGGCGGACATGGAAATTGATTTCATTTATTTGCTCCTGCGTTGTTTTGTGGTTGTTTGGGTGCGGTTGAGTTCACGGATCACATGTCCGGTAAAATCCCGCTGCGGAGGATAAAGCAATACTGTGCCTGGAGTATTGGCGGCACGCCCGGAGTAATCAAGAACGAATCCGTAGCCCAACAACGCGGCACTTTTACGGATCTGCTCCTTTATATCTTTGAGTATCTCCTCGCGTTTGCGGTTTTGAAGATTGCGCATATCGATCGCCCGTTCTCTGGCATACATTTCTGCTTCTGCTTTTTTGGCAGCCACCGCTTTGGCAGCTGAAACGGCTTTGTTTTCAGCTGCCTGACGCTCAGCGGCAGACAGAGCCAGATTCTGGGAGGCAACTCTGGCTTTTCCGGCCTCGGCCACCAAGGCTTTATGCTCCGACTCCAGTTTTTTCAGATAGTCACGATAGACCGCAGCCTGACGGCGTATCAGTTCTTCGGTTATCTTGCTTTTGTAATATTCACGGAAGATCCGTTCCAGATCAACGACACCGGTCAGTACCTCAGCTCCAGCAAGAGAAGTACCGACCACGAGTGCCAGAATGAATAATAATTTTTGCATCAGTGGCTTGAAGTGTAGTTGGGCGCGTCTTTGGTGATGACCACATCATGGGGATGGGCTTCGCGGAGTCCGGCAGAGGAGATTCTGACAACTTTGGCTTTTTCCTGAAATTCGGCCAGATTTTTTGCTCCGCAGTAACCGAAGCTGTAACGGACACCGCCTGCAAACTGATGGATGACATCTTTGACTGCTCCGCGGAAAGGCACCATAGCTTCGATACCCTGGGGAACCAGTT
>JAFVRT010000065.1 GCA_017504125.1 Lentisphaeria bacterium | reverse complement strand
ACCTTTTTTTGCATAGGCTCTGTTCCAGATATGGGCAGGTAAGATTCAGATACGATCGACTGCAACAAAAGTTCATTATTTTTCTTTTTTTACTGGAAAAATATAAATCAGGATTGTATAGTATGCAATCGGCAGACTGTAGAATCTTCATCTTGTCTGCCTGTTTTCGGATACTCTGTGAATAAAAAGGTATAAACAAGATTGGAGATTTTTCTATGGAACGGCTGAAAAAAATTGGAAATATTTCTCCGGTTCACGCATCAGAAGTCAAAAAGTCAACTCTTGGTATCGGTTTTGAAAAACTTGACCGTGCCGTTTTTGAGCCGGAAAAGGCTTACGACAAAGTTGCTGAACTCGGTGTAAAATGGGTGAGGATTCAATCCGGTTGGGCCAGAACCGAAAAAGCAAAAGGCGTTTATGATTTTGCATGGCTGGACTCCATTGTCGACAATCTGCTGCAGCGGGGACTGACTCCGTGGCTCTGCCTCTGTTACGGCAACGGGATTTATGATGAAGATGCGGCAAAGGTTTTCGGAGCAGTAGGCTGTCCGCCGATAAAAACTGAAGAACAGAAAAAGGCGTGGCACAACTATGTCGTCGAAACTGTCAAACGCTATACCGGCAAGATCGAATGGTTCGAAGTATGGAACGAACCCGACGGCCAATGGTGCTGGAAACACGGAGTCAGCGGCAAAGAATACGGTAATTTTGTCATCGATACCGCCAAAGCTGTCAAAGAAGCCAATCCCGATGCCAAAGTCATCGGCGGCGTGGTATGCTGCAGTCATCCGGCATTTCTCACCGACATGATCTCCACCGGTGCAGTAAACAGCATGGACGGTTACAGTTATCACGGATATACCTCAAGAGAACGGGATTCTGTACTTCTGCCAAGACTGGGAAAGACTCTTTGCAGACAGATCAAGCCTGACATAAAATTCATTCAGGGTGAAACAGGTACCCAGTCCCGCAGCGACGGCTCCGGAGCACTGAAAGGCATGGCATGGACTCCCTTGAAGCAGGCAAAGTTTCTTTCCAGGATCATTCTTTCACATCTCCTTGAAGGAGTTTTCATCAACTCCTATTTTTCCTGCATCGACATGATCGAAGCCCTGAACGGTACGGTAGGCAACAAAGCCAGTTATCTTGACTACGGTTACTTCGGAGTTCTCGGAGCAGAATTCGATGAAAACGGTCTGGCCACGGGAACTTACACCCCCAAACCATCTTACCGGACACTTCAGGTGCTGGCCTCGATATTCAGAGAAGACTATGAAATGAAGGAACTCCCTGTCAGACTTGTCAGCGGATTTTCGCATCGTACAAGCTTCATGGATGCACCTTATGAAACAATGATCTCACAGGGATTTGTCAAACCCAACGGTTCAAGTGCATTCGTCTATTGGCAGCCGGAAAATATGCTGACGACCTCCTTTGAATCCACCATTACGATCCAATGCGCCGGCATGACAGGTACTCCGCGCCTCGTCGATCTGCTTGACGGTTCGGTCTACGAGATCCCGGAAAGCATAATGCAGCGGGAAAATGACAATGCAATAACATTCCGCAACATTCCGGTCAAGGATTCCCCCCTGCTTTTGACATTCGGCGATTTTGCAGAAACTGCGGATCTGTGAACTTCCCAATATAACAACAGGTATTTTTTATGAAATACGAACTTGAAGTAGGTGCCAGAAGTGTCGATGATGCTCTTTCGGCATGGCGCGGCGGTGCAGACCGGGTCGAACTTTATGTAAGTCCCACCGAAGGAGCCCTGACACCAAGTTACGGTCTGGTGAAACAGATGGCTGAAGTAAAAAAATCCTCCGGTATCGGTTTGGGGATTTTTGTCATGATCCGTCCGCGCGCCGGAGATTTTCTCTATACCGCCCCGGAATTCGATGTCATGCTGCGGGACACCGATGCACTTTATGAGGCCGGTGCCGACGGTTTCATGTGCGGTATCGTAACTCCCGACGGAGAACTCGATGTCAAACGCATGAAACAGATCAAAGACCGGGTCCCGAACCGCAAATTCACACTCCACCGCGGCTTTGAATCGGTAAAGGATCAGTCCAAAGCTCTGGAACAAGCTGTTGACCTCGGAATCGATATGATCCTCACCGGGGCCTTGCTTTCCGATAACCAATTTGATTTTGAACGCATCATGAAACTCCACGAACAGGCTGCCGGCAGAATAAAGATCATGGTCGCGCTGGGGCCTGCATTCCGTACAGCGGATCTTCCCAAACTGCTGATACCCGGCATGCCGTCGGATTATCACATCGTCAACGGCTACCGCCAGAGAAGTTCTGCCATGAAATATGTTCCAGGCATGAAACCGGGCGATGACGATTTTCTGATGCAGCATCTTCAGACAGAAGAATATCTCGAAGAATCCACCGTCCGCGAGATCCGCGAGATCATGGATAAATATCAGGACAAATAATTTAAAGAAAATAAACAAATGGCTGATTTCAATTCTCTCGTAAATGATTTTAAAGCTCTCGGCATCAAGCCGGGCATGAGTCTGCTCACCCATTCATCTCTGCGCCGCGTCGGACCTGTCGACGGCGGAGCCGATACGGTTATCGACGCTCTGCTTGAAGTCCTCGGCCCGGAAGGCACATTGATGATGTCCACCGTAGGCGGCAATGTCAATCCCGAACAGCCGGTATTCGATGTCCGCAACACCCCATGTACCGTTGGAACTCTTGCCAATGTGTTCCGGAAACGCGAAGGAGTCATCCGCAGTCTGCATCCGGT
>JAFVRT010000004.1 GCA_017504125.1 Lentisphaeria bacterium | reverse complement strand
TTCTGAAAACCGTTACCGCGGAAATTGCGGGTACAGGGACAGAAATATTCCTTATCCCGGCTATAAAGCCATTGTTGCCTTGTGGGGCAATAATTTTCATAACAATCTGACCAATGCTGAAACCCAGAAACTTTTGAAACAGATGCCGAAAAATGTAACGGATAAAGGCGTTGCTAAGGCTGCGGCAAGTTCATGGGCCCTGCTGGATGATGAGAAAGGCATCTATGAAAAATATGTCCGTACTGTTTTGCGTGCATTGAAGAAGACTTACGGCGAAATTTCCCATATCTGGTGGGACTTTGAACCTCATCCCTACGGTTATGATGAGGGCGGACGCAAGCGTTTTGCCAAAGCTGCCGGCTTGAAATATGTTCCATCTATTGATGAAATAAACAAAAAGTATTCCAATCAGTATTTCAATTATATGGTGAAACTTCACTCGGAACTCATTGCCAAAAATATCCGGTTCGTCCGGGAAGAATTACCGGGGACCAAATTCTGGCTCTGTTCTGACAATCTTCATGCAGATACTCCCCATGTGGCCCGCTGGTGTGGTGTCGATGTCAGGCTTTCTGATGATGTTGTGGACATCCACAATCACATGCCTTACTATGCCGGGACCCGTTATTTCGATGATATTGCTTTCAATGTCGGCAAATTGAAGAAACCTTTTCTGCCGCTTATAGATCCTGCTGAGCGGCTCAAAAGTTTCTATACCCAATATTCATCCGACAAGATCATGCAGAATATCGTTGCAACTGCTGCACTTGGCGGTATCGGTATCGGATTCTGGCCTGATGATCTGCTGCCGGGAGAATATTTTTACGGCATTTCCAAGGGATTTGACATGGTCAGTTCCGCAGAAGATTTTTACATCAATGGAACCCGGTGCGACAAGGATTTCAAGGTAAGACCCCGCAATGTGTTTGTCAGAAAACTTGCTTCAGGCGGAGAGATAACTTTTCCGGATTTTTCCTCTACTCTCCGTTATACTGTACACAAACTCAACGGCCGCTATATTGCAACTGTATTCAATTATGATGCAAAACAGACTCTCATAGTTGAAGTTTCCGGAAAAGGAGTCAAACCGTTCCTCGTCAAGGTCGAACCTCAGGGATGTACCATTGCCGGTCCAGGCCGTCTGCAGGATCAGACTGTTTTGAAAGCCGAAGTTGCAAAATTTTCCGGCAGCGGCAACGCCTTCAAGGATCATGTAAAGGGTAAGAGCAGAGTCTGCTGGAGCAGTCTCAGCTCCGGAACTCCGGTTCTGGAGCTTTCAAACGGAGTTATTACTGCAGGAGTTGATGCTTTCGGAAACTGTTATGTCGTATCGCTGCGTACCGGCAGCGGCAATGAGATGCTTCAGAATGGTTTTGCCGGACGGCTTATTTTTGAAAATCCGCTGCATTATAACCTGCCTTTCAAACGCATTGCTCATGGTATCGATGCCAAAGGAATTCCCTTTGTTGAAGCGGAAGCAATTATCGCTCCTTATACCGGCGGGGCTGATTCTGTGCCTCATCCGCTGTATGGGCTTGAGATCCGCCGCCGCATGTTTCTTGATGGAAAGAAACTTGTTGTAACACATACTTTCAATAATAAAAGTTCCAAAGCGATCGCCATCAAAGGCCGGGTCAATACCTATCCCTGGCCGGGATACAGATTCAAAGCGGATAAGGTCACTCTCGGTAAATTCGATGTGGGAGTTCCTTCTGAAATATGGCTCCGCAAGCCTCAATGGAAAGAAGGAAATCAGATCCTTGCGGCGGACAATGGTGTCTTGAAAGAAGCCCTGCTTTTTGAGCCTGAAAAAGGTAAATTTGACGGTATGTTCACATGGACACAAAAATCTGACATGCCGCGCAAAACGGTGGAGTTTATTTTTGACCGCAGTATCAAACCGGGAGAGAAATGGAGCTGTACATGCAAGATCTCCGAAAGTAAATGATCCCGGTACTGAAAGATATCAGGTGAATCCAGGCGGTGAAAAATGGCTTTGAAGAAAAGCTGTTTTCACCGCTTTTTTTGTGTGGCAGACATTTTTTCGGTTTGGCAGCGGCTAATGTTTAAATATTCTGTGTTTTTTTCTTTTTTGTTGTTTGTTTTCCATGGATTTCCGGAGTATATTATCGGGTGTGCAATTTTACATCTACATATAGAGGGTGATCGGGATGATAAAGGGAACTCAGTTGTTTTCTGCCAGTGAGATCACCGGAGCTGTTGAACGGATCTCCGATATGATCGGAAACGGGTTTGGCGGAGATTTCCGGGAGTGTGCTCTGGTGGGGATCCATCAGCAGGGAGTGCCGCTTGCGGCAATGATATGCGACAGGTTGAAGGAAAAATACGGTTCCGCACCTGTGCTTGGAAAGCTTGATATTTCCATGTACCGTGATGATATCGGCAACCGCAAACGTTTGCCGGCCATTCGGGAAACCGAGATACCTTTTGATGTCAACGGCAGTTCAATAATTCTGGTGGACGATGTGCTTTCCACCGGCCGTACGATCCGGGCCGCGCTGGATGCTCTTACCGATTACGGTCGGGCCGGCTCCATAAGACTGGCAGTTCTGGTCGATCGCGGAAATATCGAATTTCCGATCCGGGCTGATTATGTGGGCATGAAAAGCACTCCGCCGGAAGATCAGAAGATCGTGGTGCGCTTTGAAGCTGATGGTGATCCCGGTATTTACGCCGTGAAGTGGGAAAATTAATTTTTCTGAAAAAACAGGAGTTTTTCAATAATGGAATGGACACGCAAAGATCTGCTTGCGCTTTATGATCTTGAGGCGGAAGAAATCGAGTGTATTCTCGATACTGCGGCTGAATTCAAAAAAGTATCTCAGCGGCAGGTAAAAAAGGTTCCCGCTCTGCGGGGGAAAACGGTAGTTAACTTTTTTGTGGAACCCAGTACCAGAACCAGAGTTTCTTTTGAGCTTGCCGAACAGCGGCTCAGTGCCGATGTGGTCAATATGCAGGCTCAGGCCAGCAGTTTGCTCAAGGGTGAGACCCTGCTGGATACTGTGAAAAATATCGAAGCACTTCAGGTCGACCTGGTGGTCATGCGTCATTCTGCGACCGGAGCTCAGGCTTTTATTGCTTCTCATCTGAAGTGCGGCGTTATCAACGCCGGTGACGGAGCCCATGGGCATCCTACTCAGGCTCTGCTTGATATTTTTACCATCCGTGAGAAAAAAGGCGGTCTCAAAGGATTGAATGTTACTATTCTCGGAGATATTCTCCACAGTCGTGTTGCCAGAAGCAATATGTGGGGACTGCTGAAACTCGGAGCCAATGTTACTCTTGCCGGTCCTCCAACGCTGGTTCCCAGAGAATTTGAATCGATTCCCGGAGTCCGGGTCTGCCACAACCTGAAAGATGCGGTAGCAGATGCCGATGTGGTGAATTTGCTGCGAATCCAGCATGAACGCCAGACGGCAGGATTTTTTCCGGGTATCGGGGAATATGCCAGATTTTTCGGGATCAATTCCGAAAGCATGAAGTACATGCGGCCGGATGTGATGATAATGCATCCCGGTCCCATAAACCGGGATGTGGAACTTTCCGGAGAGGTGGCTGACGGCCCCAATTCGGTGATCCTTGAACAAGTGACCAACGGACTTGCGGTCCGTATGGCAGTACTCTTTTTAGTTGCGGGATGTGTGAAAAAATGAACTATATTCTCAAAAATGCCAGAATTATCGACCCCGGCCGTTCAGTAGATACCATCGGGGATATCGGAATCGAAAACGGAGTTATTGCCGATCCCGGAAAAATCAAAGATGCTGAAACTGTTGATCTTACCGGAAAAGTTCTGACTCCCGGATTTATTGATATCCATGTGCATTTGCGCCAACCGGGAAATACTACCGCTGAAACTATTGCTTCCGGAACAGCTGCCGCTGCCGCCGGCGGTTTTACTTCAGTTGTGGCAATGCCTAATACCTCCCCTGCAGCAGATACTGCCGGCGCGATCGAATATCTGCGGCAGACCGCAGCCCGTACCGGAGTTGTCCGGGTGTTGCCCTGCGGATGCATGACCAAGAATTACTCCGGTCAGGAAATGGCCGGTATCGGTTCACTTAAAAGTGCCGGTGTCGTGGCTTTGAGTGATGATGGTAAGTGCATTCAGGATCATGCACTTATGCGGCATGTGGTGGAATATGCAAAATCTTTTGAATTGCCCATACTTGACCATTGCGAAGATAATTTTCTTGCCGCAGGCGGCGTGATGAATGAAGGTAAATGGTCCGTGCTGCTCGGTATAAACGGCATGACAGGAGCTGCCGAAGAATTGATGATCGCCAGAAACATCATTCTGTCCAGACAATTCAACTGGCCGATCCACATGCAGCATGTCAGCGTCAAAGAAAGCGTTGGATTGATCCGTAAGGCAAGAGCTGAAGGGATCATGGTGACCGGAGAAGCCACTCCTCATCACTTGAGTTTGACCGATGAATGTATCCGGACATACGATACCAACTACAAGATGAATCCTCCGCTGCGTTCCGAAGAAGACCGGCAGGCTTTGATCCAGGGGGTCGCAGACGGTACTATTACTGCCATTGCCACCGACCATGCACCGCATACTGTTACTGCAAAACTGGTGGAGTTCGATCATGCGCCTTTCGGTATCGTCGGACTGGAAACCGCTTTGAGTGTAACTTATACTGAGCTGGTTGCTTCCGGTATCATGCAGCTGCCTGAGTACATCAAGCGTTTGACTACCGGTCCTGCGGATATATTGCGGATGAAGGGATATGATCTTGCTGAAGGAAAAAATGCCGATATCACTATATTTGATCCCGATGCGGAATATGTGATAGATCCTGCGTGTTTCAAGTCCAAGTCCCGTAATACACCATTCGGTGGCAAAAAGGTCAGAGGCCGTAATTTTATGACCTTTGTCGGCGGTAAACTGGTGTATGAATTGGGAAAATGAAGTATATTGAAAATGAATGGATTTGATTTTCTGCCGGAAATAATCGATCTTCGCAAGTGTTTTCACCGTATCCCGGAAATTGCCGGTAAAGAATTCAAAACTTGCGCTCTGATCCGTGAAACTCTGTCCCGGATTCCCGGAGTGGAAATCCTGGAGCCCTTTCTGGGAACAGATACTGTGGCAGTTGTCCGGGGCGGTAAAGGCCCCGGAGTGAATGTGCTGCTGCGGGCAGATATCGATGCTTTGCCGGGGACAGAAAATACCGGATGTGAATTTGCTTCGATACATCCGGGAATGATGCATGCCTGCGGGCATGATGTCCATATTTCCGTATTGATAGGAGCTGTCAGAGCCATTGCTGAATGCCGGAATGATTTTTCCGGGACAGTTCGTTTTGTTTTTCAGCCGGGAGAAGAAAACAAAGCGATGGCCAGAGATCTTATTGCTGCCGGAGCATTGGGTGATCCATTGCCTGATGTGTGTGCGGCACTGCATGTAATGCCGGGTAAAGCCGCCGGTGAGATATCTGTGAGGCCGGGAGCGATGATGGCTTCCTGCAATGTTTTCAATGTGATCGTCCACGGACAGGGAGGACATGGCAGTCTGCCATGTGCTTCCCGCAGCCCGCTGGTTGCCGCCGCTGCAATGATAATGGAACTGCAGAATATCGTTGCCAACAGGATCGATCCCCGTAAAGCGGCGGTCGTGAGTGTCTGCCGTTTTGAATCCGGTCATACTGATAATGTTATTCCTGACACCGCGGAATTCACCGGTACTTTGCGTTCTCTTGACAATGAAACAGCCGGGGTGCTGGAAGATTCTCTGCATGAAATATGTAATGCGCTTGCTGTGGTTTACCGGGTGAAATGTGATGTGCAGAGTAATCAATCTTATCTTGCCACATGTAATGATCCAGAGGTTGTTGAACGCTTCTGTGCTGTGGTAAAAAAACTCGGTATCCCGCTGCATATTCTGCCTGAATCTGCTATGAGTTCGGAAGATTTTTCATTTTATCTCGACAGGATCCCCGGTGTCTTCTTCCATCTCGGAGCCGGAGTGGATGCGCCGTCGCTGCATAATTCGGCATTTCTGCCGCCTGATGCTGTTATTGAAAATGGTATCCGGGTAATTTCTGCGTTTGCGTTGGAGTGTTTGAAAGATCGATG
>JAFVRT010000064.1 GCA_017504125.1 Lentisphaeria bacterium | reverse complement strand
TGAGTGCCGCAAGCAGTTCAGCCCGGTATTGTGCGGACTCTTTCAATCTGGTGCATAGTGTAATTGTATCGACCTCGTCAAAAGGTTTGGGAACAACAGTTCTCAAACTGGTATTGCTGTGAATATAGGGATAGCGGTCAGCAAGAATATCCATTCCTGTTTGCTGAGCTTTTTCGATCAGTTCAAAAGCGGCATCGATCTTATGCCAGTTAGACTCCGGGGCTGCTTTCAAATGACTGATCTGCAAGTTGTTATCACCGGCTGCGGCAATTTCAACGGCTTCCGCAAGCGACTCAAGAAGTTCATCCCCTTCACTGCGAATATGGGTCGCATAAGGCTTTCCGGTTCCTTTGAGCAGCGAAGCAAGTTCTTTAAGTTCTTCAGTATCAGCAAACTTTCCCGGCAAATAATAGGGCCCGCCGGAAAATCCCCCTGCCCCGTTATCCAGCGCATCGGCCAGCAACTCTTTCATCCGCCGCATTTCTTCTCCGGTAGGAGGCCGGTTTTCATATCCCATGACATAGGCCCGCAAAGTATTGTGACCACACATGTGCACGATATTCAACGCCTGATGGGAACGCTCCACAAGATCTGCATACGCGCGGAAATTTCCGCGGACTTTATGGATCGCTTCCCCCAGATCATTATCTTTCACCTCGTCAAGATAGTCTGAAAAACCGCAGTTGCCGGTAACTTCAACAGTTACCCCCTGCGATATCTCGGAATCCCCGGAAAGAACCGTGACCGCCTTACCGTCAGAGTGACCATGGATATCCACAAAACCCGGAGTCAGATCCAAACCTTTGCCGTCAATGACAGTATGACCGGTTTTATTCAAAGTTCCGCATGGTGCAACTGCGGCGATCTTTTCATCCTTCACCGCGACATCAGCCATAAAAGGAGTTCTGCCGGTACCGTCATAAAGTTTCACATTTGTAAAAATATTACTGCTCATTTTTATTTCCCGTATTCAAGCGATTTGATTCAATATACACCTGAAGGATAAAAAATTCAAGAAGGCGGAATTGAAACATCCGGCAAGAGGATGTATATTACGGAAACAACCATCACGGAATATACGATGAAGTACCAGAACATTGAAAAAGGAAAGTTTCTCATCCGCCGGAACCGCTTCGTCGCTGAAGTGGAAATCAGCGGCCGTCAGGAAACTGTTCATGTCAAAAATACCGGTCGATGCCGGGAACTGCTTCTGCCGGGATCAGAAGTATTTCTCACCAGAGCCGAAAATCCGGAACGCAAGACCCGCTATGATCTGATCGCAGTCAGTAAAGAACGGAACAAAAAAACGCCCTTGCTTATCAACATGGACTCGCAGATACCAAACGCCGCCGCGATGGAATATCTGCAAACTTCAGGAATATTTTCTCATAACGCGGTTTTCAAGCGGGAAGTTACCTACAAAAATTCACGCTTTGATATTTTCGTTGAAGATGGCAGCCGGAAAATTTTCATTGAAGTCAAAGGTGTTACCCTGGAAAACAATGGCGTTGCGTTGTTTCCGGATGCTCCGACCGAGCGGGGTGTGAAACATCTTGAGGAACTGGCCCAGTCGGTAGAAGAAGGCTTTGAAGCATGGGTGTTTTTTGTGATACAGATGAAAGAAATAAAATATTTCACTCCCAATGACACCATGCATTCTGAATTTGGGACAGCATTACGGCACGCGGCAGGCTCCGGAGTAAAAGTGATCGCAATGGATTGCCTGATAACTCCGGACTCCATAAAGATAGATGCTCCTGTAAAAGTTGAACTCGCTTTATAAAAGCGTTTTTCTCAACTGTTTTTGCGTCTACGGATTTGAAAAATGTAAAGAAAGTGGTATATTCTGTACTTTGATGAGATTAAAAATACAAGGAATTTTTTATATGCGCCAGCTCTCTGCCAGAACCCGTAACTTTACTGATTCGGTCATCAGAAGGATGACCCGTATTTCCAATCAGTTCAATGCTGTGAATCTTTCCCAGGGATTTCCGGACTTCGATCCTCCGGAACAACTTACCGCTGCGTTGGCGGCAGCAGCCCAAAACGGCCCTCATCAATATTCAATAACCTGGGGTGCAAAAAATTTCCGCGATGCACTTGCCCGCAAATATCGTCACTTCACCGGAATTGAGATCGATCCGGAACGGGAGATCGTAGTAACATGCGGCAGCACCGAAGCTATGATGTGTGCCATGATGAGTGTTGTATACCCCGGAGATAAAGTAGCAGTATTTTCCCCATTTTACGAAAACTACGGAGCAGATGCCATTCTTTCAGGCGCAGAACCGGTTTATATCCCTTTGCGGCTGCCGGATTTTGATTTTGATCCGGAAGAATTGGAAAAAGCATTCCGTGCAGGAGCCAAAGCTCTGATTCTCTGCAATCCATCGAATCCCTGCGGCAAAGTTTTCACCTTTGAAGAACTTTCAACTATTGCCGCCATCGTGGAAAAATATGATGCCTGGGTCATTACCGACGAGGTATATGAGCATATA
>JAFVRT010000063.1 GCA_017504125.1 Lentisphaeria bacterium | reverse complement strand
CCGATTGCAAATTTGAAATAAGCGATCCTGCATTGTGGTATCCTGTCGGATATGGAGCTCAACCTTTGTATGAGCTGAAAGTTGAAGTTGATTCCTGTGCCGTAAAGAAGAAGATCGGATTGCGTGAGCTGAAAACAGTAAGTCATCCGGATGAACACGGTATCTGTCTTTATTTTGAGGTCAACGGGATTCCGGTATTTGCAAAAGGTGCAAACTGGATCCCCATGGATGCCCGTCCCCAGGCATACACGAAAGAACGCTATGACAGATTGCTTTCGGATACTGTGGAAGCGAATATGAATACTTTACGGGTATGGGGAGGAGGATTGTATGAAAATGAGGATTTCTACGAACTTTGCGATGAAAAAGGTATCCTTATATGGCAGGATTGCATGTTTGCCTGTGCCCGTTATCCGGTTTATCCGGAGTTCCTTGAACTGGTGGAACAGGAAATCGATTATCAAATCAAGCGTTTACGGGATCATGCCTGTATAGCCTTATGGTGCGGCGACAACGAATGCGGTCAGTTTCTGCTTAATGCCGGTGTCCAGAATTTACAGTTGGTATTGACTTTTGACCGGTTCAATCAAGCTCTCGGTAAAGCTGTTGCTGCAGCAGATCCGACCCATGCTTTCTGGCCGACCAGCCCGTGCAACAGTTTTACGGATATAAGCGGTTGGGATGTTGATTCTCAAGGCGATATGCATTACTGGAAAGTCTGGCACGGAGGAGTGGATTTCGAAAATTACTACAATATATCTCCGAGATTCTGTTCGGAGTTCGGGTTCCAATCTTTCCCGACTCAGAATACGATCGATTATTTCACTCAAGGCAAACAGCGCAATGTGACTTCGCCTTTGATGGAGCATCATCAGCGCAATAATGCCGGTAATTCAAAAATTGTAGAAATGTTTACACGCTATTTCCGGCTGCCGGCGACATTTGAAGATTTTATCTATCTGAGTCAGGTACAGCAGGTATTGGCAATTAAAACCGGAGTCGAATACTGGCGTACTCTGAAACCGGTTTGTATGGGGACGCTTTATTGGCAGTTGAATGACAACTGGCCGGTGGCTTCATGGTCGAGTATTGATTATTTCTGCGGTTGGAAACAACTGCATTATCATGCTAAACGCTTTTATGCTCCGGTACTGGTGACTGCGATCCGTAAAACGCCCGAAACAGTAGAGATCCGCATATCAAGTGATTTGCAGGCTGCTCTTAAAGGTATGTTGAAACTGTCCCTTTACAAGATTTCCGGCGAGATCGTATCGCAGGAGGAAATTCCGGTCGATCTTGGAGCGCAGGAAGCAGTTATGCTGAAGACGATTCCCCTTGCTGAACTTACCGGTACTCCGTCAGAAGATTTTCTCTGGCTGGAGTTTTGCGGTGAAAGCAGCGGGAGGAAAATCCAATGTACCAATGAATGCTGGCTTGCAAAGCCCAAGGAGTATCAACTGCAGAAAGCGGAGATCCGCCACCGGATCTTTCAGGGGGCAAATGGAGAAATGTATTTGGAACTTGCTGCAGAAAAGCCTGCTTTCTATGTGTTTGCAGAATTCAAAGGCGCACAGGCCGTATTTTCCGACAACAGTTTTACATTGCTGCCCGGAAAAGAAAAAATACTGCAAATCCGTATGGAATCCCCCAAATCTGCTGCAGAACTTGAAAAGATGCTGGTGATCAGAAGTTTGCGGGATTCATACGCTGAATAAATGATCTTCAGTCCGGAGTTATTGTTACTCCGACTGTATCATGGTGTAAAGATCATTTCTGAGAACATGTACAAGATCACCGATCGACTTTACCGGATAATCGGTCATGATCGCGCTGGTTCCGGCATCTTGAGGTTGATGACAATCGGAACCAGCGATCTTGTGCATGCCGTATTTTTCTGCCCAGGCAAGGGCGATATCATTACGGCTGTCGTGGCGCGGATGAGTGTTTTGCACTTCGAAACCGAAAAGGTGTTCCGGCGGTACTACAGTAAGTCCATTGCGGAATGGATGAGCCTGATAGAACAGAAAGCCGTTTTCCTTTGCTGCAGAACCGAATGATCCGGACGTCCGGGTAAAGATCCATTCCAGATCGCGGCAGAAATCTTCCGTCATGCCGAAGCAGAGATAATCGTTGTCATTTTCGTCAAAGCGCAATTCATAGGCTCCAAGTACCAGTAAGTTTTTGGGAGCTGCGATTTTTCGGGTGTACCTGATACAGTCGTGGTAATCCCGGTGAAAATCGTTTCCGCCGTGATCCGTATAAAATTGATGAGCAATACGGTTGAAATGGTTGGTCAGAACAAGCACATCGTATTGTTTGGCACAATAGAGATCAACAAGTTCTTCCGGAGTAAGTTTTCCGCAGTTTGAAAAACCGACACAGTGTGAATGAAGTTCAATTTTCATTTTATCCAATCAAATTTTTTTATCCTGTTCTGCCCATTGGTACTTTTTTCGGTCTTCTGCCGTGATCTTGCGGATGACGCGCGCCGGATTTCCGGCGACCAGAGTGTCCGGCGGGACATCCCGGATCACCACAGAACCGGCTGCAATGACCGCATTGTCGCCAATGGTAACGCCGCCGATGATCGTGACTGAACCGCCGATCCAGACATTGTTGCCGACTGTCACGGGGAAGGCGTATTCCCAGCCGTCGATGCGGTCCTGTACATCCAGCGGGTGCCCCGCAGCCAGGATCGATTCATTGGTAGCGATCCAGACATTATCTCCGAAACGGCAGTAATTGCCGTCCAGAACGATGAAATTGTAGTTGGCAAAGAAATTTTCTCCAACTTCGATACGGAATCCGTAATCGCATTTGAATGGAGGAAAGATATTGCAGTTTTTACCTATTTTTCCGAAGATACCTGCCAGAAAGTCACGCCGTTCCTGCACTTGGGAAGGTCGGAACTGATTGTATTCGTGAATGGCATCCTGGATCTTGAAGCGGTAATCAGCCATTTCGGTGGTTTGATTGGGATTGTAGAGAAGTCCTGCTTCAGCTTTTTCCTGTTCGGTCATACCGCCGGGAACCGGTTTGCAAAGTACTGGTGGATTTTTCATGCTGGCTTGAATTTTTTTGCTGTATGATTAAAAAATGTATATTTTGATGCAGACATGCTGATGTCAGGATCATGCGATCCAACTCAACTTATTATCCTTCATTTGTGTCGTTGCCGTCTTGTATCAGAGATTGTT
>JAFVRT010000062.1 GCA_017504125.1 Lentisphaeria bacterium | reverse complement strand
TCTCAAAAATACGCCGCATCATACTTGCAAAGCAAGTGCTTCATGTTTGCCGCAGGCAAACGCTTCATGCAGCAACGCTGCGCTTCACACGGCGGAGCCGTGCTTCATTCGATCAGCGTTTACGCTGATCGAGCTATTGGTCGTAATCGCGATAATCGCCATACTGGCAAGTATGCTGCTCCCGGCGTTGCAAAAGTCGCGTGAACGGGCCATGAGTACGAGTTGTTTAGGCATTTTCAACACTATAGGCAAATGCCACTCATTGTATAACAACGATAATCAGGATTGGCTGCTGCCTTACCGTAACAGCAATCAGGGATATGTTTCAGGCGACGGATCGGTTTCATGGAACGCGTCAGATGTGGGATTGCTTTCGGCCTATCTCGGTGTAACTCCCGGTGCTTGCATCGGAGGAGCCATTCTGGATAATGGAAAACTTACCAAAAATCCTTATCTCTGCCCCAAACGCTCTCCTGAGGGATATCTGGGAATGAAAAAAATCACTTCCCGTACAAAGCTCGGCGGGATCGGACTCAGTGCCCCGGCTTCTTCATCAGCCAATCTTACCAAGTTGAGCCGCTGCAAGTATGCGTCAAGGAATGCATATTTTTCAGAGAGCCGTTTCAGCGCATCAGGACACTATGTGGATTATCAGGATGGTACTTATTCTGCCAGCAACCGTATGGCTTTTCCGCATGGCGGATGGGATGCTCTCAGAGATGAAGATTCTTATCTGGCTGTCGGCCCCGGCAGTGCGTCCTTTGCGATGGTGGACGGTCATGCGGTACAGCTTCAGCGCAACAAGGTCCCGACTCTCGGTTGGGACAACAAAGCTAATCTGAAAACATTATGGCGGCTTTTTGCCTACGACCAATATGGTGTCAGGGACAACTGGTAAAAATTATGAAGTACATTTTTATACTGTCGGCATTATTTGTTTTTTTTCCGCTTATTTCTGCGGAGTTGGTCATTGCCGATAAGGGAATGTCCGAGTACCAGATCGTAATTCCGGATCAGCACCGCGATAAACTTTTTGACAAATATATTGCTTTGGGCGGAAATGTGATACGCACAGCGGTCCGGAAGGCTTCCGGTGCAGAACTTCCCGTCAGGCGTGAAAGTGTTAAGATCCCCGGAAGATCTGCTATTTATGTCGGTAATTGCCGCGAATTGAAAAAATACAATATCGATCCCGGCAGATTTCAACCGTGGGAACATGGGATCTCGGTACGGGGACGGGATATTTTTGTTTACGGCGGAGATGCTCCCACCCCATTCAAGAACCGAAAACCTTCCTATCTTCACAATACTCTCGGATCATTGAAAGCGGCCTGCTTTTTTGCAGAACGCTTCGTCAATACCCGTTTTGTCGGCATGTCGCTTTACTCTGATGGTGAGAATCACGGAGTCAGGACATTGCCTTTGAAAAAAATCACGATCCCGGAGAAATTTGAGTTCCGGGCCAAAGCCAGGTTCCGCCATTGCGATGGCAATACAGGAGGATTGCTCTATGCAGTAGCCAATAATTTCTTTTTTGATTGCGGAGCAGAATATGATGTACATTATCATCCGAGAGCAGTACCGCAGGAAAAATATTTCAAGAGTAATCCGGAATATTTTGCATTGATAAACGGCAGCCGTTATTACCACGGAGCCACCGCACTCAATAAGGCCCGTCCTCAGTATTGTCTGAGCAATCCGGCGGTTCAGGAACTGATTTTCCGCGAAGCACTCAGCCGTGCTGATGCGGGGTATAAAGTGGTGGAATTGGGACAGTCTGACGGATTCAAACCCTGCCAGTGCGATAATTGCCGCAAGTGGTACGGTACTTCGAAATGGAACGAAAAGTTATGGCTTTTCCACCGCGATCTGGCCGATAGATTGCAGAAAGCGCGTCCGGGAGTGGAAATCGCTATCGCCTGTTATGGGCCTACCCATAATATCCCGGCAAGTTTCGACCGTTTCCCCGGAAAAGGCGTGATCATCGATGTTGCTCCTGCCACGGCGGAACTTCTGGAATCATGGAAGAAATTCAATCTCACAGGTATGGCGGCGTGGATATATTATTTCGGTAATTATCTGCCCTGCGGCTATACTCCGGCTTACGATCTCGAATTTTTGCAGCGCGAAAATTTGCGTTTGCATAATACCCCTGTAACTTCATTTTATAACTGCGGGCTTATGGCTTCTCCGGCTCTGGGCGGTCCGTGGATCTATGCCTGGGGACAATTTTGTGCAGACCCCCGCAAGAGCATTGAAGTCATTCTGCGTGATTACTGCCGTTTCGGATTCGGGGAAAAGGCTGCACCTTATCTGATCAGATTTTTCAAATTTATCGACCGGCAGATGAAGCGTTTCCCGTTGGAATCCGAAGATTTCAATGATTTTTCTTCCCGACGCCGTATAAATGCGATCAAACTCTGGAATATGCGCTATCCCCGGAGCGTCATTGCTGAACTGAAAAAACTTTTTTCCGCAGCGATGAAATATTGTGATCCTGCTGATCCCATGGTACGGGAACTTAAAATTGAATTTGAATATATGGTATTGTCGGCGGCAGTATGTCATTTGGCGGAGGAATTGGAAAAAAATCCTTGTGACGAAAAACGGCTCCAACTTGCGGATGCCGTGGATGCCAGACGGGATTTTATCAATAAACTGCCCCGTTTGAGTTGGGCTCCGGCTCATATTTCCGGGGCGTTCCGCAACACCAAAGTGGTGCGTTTGCAGGCCGGGGGATATGACAGCGGGGTGTTTGGCGGGGTGTTCAACAGCGACACCCGTTTGCTGCGGCTCCGCAACCGATCTCTGGAGGCAGTCCGGGTGAAGGATTTTTCTGATCCGCGCTGGAAATCGATCCGGAGCATAAAACTTTTGCCCATGGGACGGGATACGCTTGAACTTCCGGTTTCATTCCAGTTGGGATACAATGAAAAGGCTATCCTCATACGCTGTTCAGCTCCGTTGAAAAAGCCGCCGGTAAAAATGCCCCTGGAGCGTGATTCAATGAAATTATGGCGCAATGCGGTATGGGAAACCGTTATTGCAGCCGGTGATGCCCGGAGACACTTTGTTTTCAATCCCCTTCCCGGCAGCTCCTACGATGCTGTCGTTGATACGCGGGATCGGCGCAATACCAGATGGAACC
>JAFVRT010000061.1 GCA_017504125.1 Lentisphaeria bacterium | reverse complement strand
TTTTTCGACGTACTTGATCTTGTATGTGCGTCGGTCGCATCCCTTATTATACATATAGTTTGCAACGAGTACGGATACAAGCGTGCGTTCCTTGTTTTTGCCGTTTCGGCAGTTCTTTCAAATCTGTTTTTGACAAGCCAAATTCAGCTTACCATGATGCCCTTGTGTTTTAAGGCAAAAGGTCATTCTAATAAGTCGCCGGGTGGGTGATAGCGTGATGTTGAATTTTGGCATATTCAACTGATAGCGGTGTTATGACTTGCGAAAATGGGGTTTTATGCAGAAAATGTAATTTTCCGAGGTCTGCAGTATATAATTATCCGTATTTGATTTTTTCAACTTGTAAAAGGTCAGAGAATTTTATTAACTTTATTTACCCCGTTGGTGATATTCTTTCCTACCGAATGTACTCCTGTTTTGAGGTGAACGGAGAATTTTGTCAATTTCAAGGCAATAAGGCGAATTGGTGCAGTGTGCTTTGACCGATTTTCTTTCTCTGGCAGAGGTCGCGTGACCTCCTGCAGCGGAGAATTTAGGGAGATTTTATGCGGATTTTGTCAGCAAACAGCCCTCTCTCCATTCTCTACAGAGAAAATTCAGCAGAAGCAGAAAAGTTGCAAATCCCTTTGACACAAGGGGTTTTACGCAAGAAATAAAAAAGTCCGAATCAGAGGTCTGACTCGGACGGAGAATACAAAATGGGGTGGTAGACCGGACTTGAACCGGCGACCTTCTGGGCCACAACCAGACGCGCTAACCAACTGCGCCACAACCACCATGTGTGAAACATAAAATACATCGTCAAAGCGGTTTTGTCAAGACCGGAAATGGATTTTTTTATGATTTTTTCAGTTTTTCGCGGAGTTTTACCGCAATAGCACGGCATATCAGCAGGGCCAAGATGACAGCACAGATGTTTTTGACCGCCATATTGCCGTGATGATTTACCACAGAATAGATCTGATCAATATTGACCGCAACATTGAAATAATTTACTGCTGTTCCGGCAATGACCGCCCACAATGCAATGGCGGTAATGGCAAGAATAGCGGCTTTCGCACCGATGATCTGGCGCATGGATGTAATGGAAACGCTGTGGATCGTCGGCCCCGCAACAAGAAAAACCAAGGCCGCACCGGGAGAAAATCCCTTGAGTATCAAAGTCAATGCCACCGGCACCGAGGCACTGGAACAAATATAGAGCGGGATCGAAAAAATCAGCACGACCGCAAATTCAAGAAACATATTTCCGCAAAGATACTTTGCTCCGAAATCAGCCGGCAGCAGCTGCTGGACCAAAGCTGCTATGAACATCCCAAGCAAAAGCGAAGGCCCGGTGCTTTTCATCATCCTCAGAAAACCATAGGAAAATATGAAGATCACTGCATCTTTTATGGACTTTTTATCTTTTTTCTCCCCTTTACAACAACAGCAGCAGGATTTTTTTTCTTTTTCAGGAACGGAAGACGGAACACCGCTCCGATACGGTTCAGAAGCCAAAAGGGAAATCAGCATCCCCCCGGTCAAGCCGGAAAAAAGTGCCACCACGATCCTTATTACCGCCAGCGGCCATCCCATCATGCTGGCAGTAACGATCACGCTGTCGATGCCGGTCTGGGGCGTGGATATGAAAAATGCTCCGCAGGAACTTTTTTCTGCTCCTTCATTACGCAACGCCGCAGCAATGGGAATGACTCCACAGGAACACACCGGCAGCGGTATGCCGATCAGAACCGCTTTCAGCACCGGCATCATCCCCCTGCCGCCCAGGTGTTTTTTCACCTGTTCCGGCTTGAGAAAAAAAGCGATCACACCTGCAAGAAAATAACCCATGAGCAGCCATGGAGCCATAGCTGAAAAAACATAACGGAAATTACTGATATATTCTGTAATGAATTTCATATTTCCTCCATACAATAAGATGAAAAAATAATCCAAATCTTAAAATACTGCATAAAAATATTTTTTCAAGCCGATTTTCAATATTTTTCCCCTGAGTACCGATTTTGTTTGCCGTACTCTTGCAATGATTCCTTAAAGGTATTATATTATATCCGGCTGAAGAAAATTCAATCGAAAGGATGATTTCATGAAAGAAGTACCGATGACCAGACTGGATATACATGTACATTGCGATATCAACGACCCCGAAGCACTTCAGCGGCTCGCCGACCAATGCCGCCGCGAAGGCACGATCGCATGTCTTTCAGGCGGACTCCGTTACGGCGGACACGATTTTCTGCCCAATGAAGAAGTCATAGATATATGCAAAAGATTTTCCGACTGCATGGTGCCGCTGGCCAAACTCGATCTGTGGGAAACTGCCGATCCGGCAGAAGTATACCACTATGCCGAAAAAGGAGTAAAGGGATTCAAGTGCATTTATCCCTATTACGAATACGATCACGATATCTACATGCCGGTTTACGAAGCCGCTGCCAAATGCGGTCTGCCGCTGCTCTTTCATACCGGGAATTACCGTCCCTCTCCGTCAGATGAGATCTACAGACGCCCCATGCTGAGGAATATGAACCCCATAACCCTTGACCGGATCGCCCGTTCTTTCCAGAGTTTGAAGATCGTTATGGCGCACATGGGAACACGGATCTTTCAAGACGAAGCCAGCCAGTATCTCAAGATCCATGCCAATCTCTACGCCGATCTGGGGGGCAGCGGACAGTGGTTCAGGATGCAGGCTCATGATCTGGCCGAAATGTTCAAATCCGATGTCGCAGAAGTGGATGTTTCAATGAAAAATTACCGTAAGCTGGTTCTGGGGACCGATGCTTATGTCCATGCTCCGGAAATCATGACCATGGGCGCAGTTTATTATATGCGTCTTCTGCGGCGCATCGGTGTGCCGAACGCAATAATTTCAGAAATCATGGGCCGTACCGTGGCTTCATGGATGAATATAGAACTCGATAATCCGGAACAGTGATTTGAGTTCTTCCAAAAAAACTTTTTGAAAAAATACTTTTTTTCATGACATATCCCTTGACAAAAGTCCAAAGCGCATGTACATTAACCTGTTGGATCAGTTTCACAGTAACATTATCAAGATAAAAACAATATG
>JAFVRT010000060.1 GCA_017504125.1 Lentisphaeria bacterium | reverse complement strand
TTCTTCAATTTTCTTGGGATCGATACAGATGGTATCGGGATCGACATCGACGATTACCGGAGTTGCGCCCACATAGATGGGGGCTTCGGCAGTAGCGAGCCATGAAATACCGGGGACGATCACTTCGTCGCCGGGGCCGATGCCGAGAGCCAGCAGCGCACATTCCAGAGTAACAGTACCATTGGTCATCCAGATACTGTGTTTGGTTCCCTGATATTCGGCGTATGCGGCGATAAGTTTCTGTTCATATTCGCTGCACATGCCCCATTGTCCGGAACGGTAAAGTTTTATCAGCTTTTCTTCGGTTTCAGGATGGGGGATCGGCCACTGCGGCATATAGTCAGCAATATTCTTTTCTCCGAAAACCGGAGAGCCGCCATTGATGGCAAGTACACTCATTTTTTCTGCAATTCCTTTGTTTTTAGTTGATTGAAACTTGAGTTCACACAAAATATATTTTTCACGATTCCGTTGATAATGTACACCGCTTTTTGTAATTATGCAATTATCTGAAACGAACATCAGTTATCATAAACGGACAAAAATGTAAAAAATCAAAATTTTTTTCTTGCAGAGAAACTGAATGAGGGTATATTAACCCGTTGGAAACGGTTTTGAAATGAATAAACACGGAGTTGTGAAATGTTGATGTTCGATGATCTTGAACTGCGGGTGGCTCATCATTGGTTTTTACCGTCTGTTTCCGGTAAATGTTATCATCCCCATTGGAACTCCATAGAATTTCTGAAATCCGGGCACATGGAGTTCTGGTGTGACGGAGAAATGATCGAATTGCAGGCTCCGGTCATTTTCTGGATGAAAAACGGGCATACCTATTCTTTCCGGATGTGTCCTGATTCACCGCCTTGCGAACATATTTTTTGCGATTGTACCGGTTCCGTCAGCGACCGCATGATACAATATCTTGAGGATAAATGCCCGGACAAGGTGTTGAAAGTTGCTGATTTCAGCAGATTTATCGATGTGTTTTTTGAAATGCTGCGCTATTACCGCATGGATAAGATACAATGGTATCCGGAGATCATCGGCGGCTATGTCCGGCTCATGTTCCTGTTGGAAAAAGAATTGAAACAAAAGGATTTTTCCGGAAAAGATCCTTACCACATCCGGCATATTTCTGCCGAGATATGCCGGGATCCTTTTCGGCGGTTTGATTTTCACAGGGTCGCGGCGGATCTCGGAATAAGTTATGAACATTTCCGGCGTCTGTTCAGGATGGAACATCACTCAACTCCGCTTGAGTTCCTGCGGGTACAGCGGATCCTGGCTGCAGCTGCCATGCTGAAAGATACCAATTTGCGGATCAAAGAGATCGCTGATAATTGCCAGTATTCGTCGCTGGTTGAATTTTCCCGTTCTTTCAAACGATATTTTGGTATTTCTCCGCAGGAATACCGGAACAAAGAATGAAGTTACTTTTCATAAGATTCCGGCAGCAGCAGTTCCAATGCCGCCGCTGCAGCGAAACAGCCGAAAACTGCGGGAAGATAACTGACCGTGCCTATGATGTGCGCGTCTGCGGTCTGCCGCCGTTCTTCAGGCGAAAAAACGCATTGTATGCCGTGTTTTACGCCAAGAACACGCAATTCGCTTCTCACCTTGCGGGCCAGCGGATCGCCGAAGGTCTTGCTGATGTCAGCACAACGGATCTGAGAAAGATCCCGTTTGCCTCCGGCTCCCATGGAACTTACCACCGGGATATGCAGTTCAACTGCCGTTTTGAGAAAATCCACTTTGGCAGGGACATCGTCAATGGCATCTATGACCAGATCGAATTTGCGTGAAAGCAATTCCTGACTTTCTCCGGCTTTCAGAAAACGAACCTCAGGGATGAAGCTGCCGGCAGGATTTATATCCCGGAACCGTTCCGCCAGAACTTCGGCTTTGAAACGGCCGACTGAAGAACACAGTGCGGCGATCTGGCGGTTAAGATTGGTGGGGTCTACTCTGTCGCCGTCAAAAAGCAGCATATTACCGATACCGGCGCGGCAAAGCTGTTCTGCCGTATATCCGCCGACGCCTCCAACGCCGAGAATAAGAATATTGGCGGATTTCAGTTTTTCTATCGCTTTTTCGCCCAACAGAGCTTGAGTCCTTTGAAAAATAGCGTCTTCATTCATGATCCGGTAAACTCCCTGAAAATATCATCGGCATTTTTTTCAAATCCCGGAACCGCGATCCGGGAATAAAATTCATTTATATCTGCATTTTCATCATCATCGCTTTCCAATCCGACCCGGCATCCGGGGTGTGAATTCAGAAAAGAACGGAATTTTTCATCTGAGATCAACGCCGGAGCGAGGGAAACAAAGAATCCATGCCTCAGCAATTCTTCCAGCAAAGCAGTATTGTGTCTGGCAAAACCGTGAAACAGCAGTTTCAGATCAGAAAAAGGCTTTACGCTTTTATAAAGCAATTCAAATGAACCGCAGGCGTGAAGCACTACAGGTTTCCGGCAGTCTGAGGCAAGTTCAAGAAAGTTCCGGAATATTTCCATTTGCTTTTCCGGCCAGGCAGCCGCCCCGCGGAACTTGTCAAACCCCAACTCTCCCAACGCTGTACAAGCCTGCAGTTTTTCCGGCTCCGGCATGGTGAATTCTGCCGTTTCCCATGGATGAAATGGCAATGACCAGAATCTTGCATCTGCAGAAAATCCGTTGACAAGAGCCGTAACTCCGGGACGGTAAAAATGCGTGTGAAAGTCTGAAGCCATTATTTACTTTCCTTCCGGAGCTATTTCATAGTTCCACGAACCGAAGATCCACCGTTTCAATCCTTTGAGCCCTTCACCGGATGCGCCGTGCCGTACCAGTGAGTAAAAAAATACTTCACGGCTGACTGACGGAAGACCGCGCAGCTGCCGGAGTATTCCCGGATCGCTCAAAAATTTTCTGCCCAGCATTATGCCGTGACAGTTGAAGTGTCTTAACGCATCGCAGACTTCTTCTCTGGTACCGAAGTCGCCATTGAGCACAACGGGGACTTGTGCGGCAAGTGCCATAAAATGTTCGAACCGTTCATGGCGTTCTGCAACTTCTCCGTACATTTCTTTAACGGTACGGTAGTGAAAGAAAAGTTTGTCAGCCCCGCCTGAGAGCAGGGCAGGAACGATCTGCTCCATTTCGTGCGGAGAGGTGAAACCGCTTCGCAATTTGACACTTACTTCATACTTTCCTGCCGAAGCTTTGACTGATTCGACGATTTTTTTCATCAAATCTATTTCCTGCAGCATAGCTCCGCCGCATTTGCCTTTGACTACCCTCGGTACCGGACAGCCGAAGTTAAGATTTACTCCGGCAGCACCGGCTTCAAGCATCATGGCTGCTCCGCCGGCCAGCAGTTCCGGATCGCGTCCCATGAGCTGTGCATATACAGGAAGACCGGAACTCATATAAGGAGCAAGAAATTCTTTGAAAATTTTCAGTTTGGGGACATGTTCTGAAAGACGGAAAAAACTGGTCATCCAGCGATCCGTCAACTCAAGTTCGTTGACTGCGGCAATGAAATTTTCTGTAAAGACCCCCTCCATGGGAGCGGGCCAGAATTCAGGAGCAGTCATTGGGAACTCTCCTGCTTCCGGAGTTTTTTCTGAAGCAAAACGACAGCTTCAGCCAATTGGTGATCGCGTATCGTTCCACCTGCCGCCGGCTTGATCTCTCCGGGATAACGCAAGGATTGAGTGGACAGACGGAACACTTCGTTGGAAGATATCCTCACTTCATGATCCGGAATGATACCCTTGCCTTCGATCATCCTGCCGCCGGGAGTGACATAATATGCAGAGGCGTAACGGACAGCTCCGCCAGTTGGCAGTTTGCTTACGCGCAGTATCGTTCCCTTGCCGAAAGTGCGGAACCCAAGTATCACCGCCCGTTTGTGATCCTGTAACGCTCCGGCGAGGATTTCTGAACAACTGGCAGAAAAAGCATTGACCAGCAGGACGACAGGAGTGGAAAGATCAACCGTCATGCCCGGTTTGGTTTTTACAACACTTTCTCCGGAACTGTCTCGCGAACGGGCTTTGAATATCACTTTGCCCGGAGGCAGAAAAAGCGAGGCGATCTTTATTGCACTGTCCACCAATCCCCCCGGATTGTAACGCAGATCGATAATGATCCCCTGTGCACCATGGGATTTTAATTTTTTCAGAGCCGCGCTTACTTCAGCCGGAGCCGTTTGATTGAAGGAGGTAAGTTTGAAAAATCCGATTTTTCCGGAGAGGAGTTTTACCGAACCGGCAGGAACTGCCGGAGCTGAAACTTTTTCCCTCCGTACTTTCACAGTAAGCTCCTGCCGATTTCTCTGTACCCGGAGCGTAACTGTGGAACCCGCTTCCCCACGGAGTTTTCCTAAAGCTCCGGCAAGGTTCAGCTTTTTGACCGGAGTTCCGTCAATAGCGGTGATCCGATCTCCGGGCTTCAACCCGGCTGCAGCAGCCGGACTGCCGGGCAGCACCCGGACTATCGTTACTGCCTGGCCGTCAGGTTTTACTGCCATTGCACCGATCCCTACTGCAGAACCGGTGCGTCTGGTCTGCTGATGTTCGTATTCAGATGCTTTTTCATAATCTGAATATGGATCAAGCGCAGAAATCATGCCGGACATGGCATGGTCAAAAAGTTTTTCGTATGATACCTTTTCCGGATCGACATAGTTCTTCCGGAGCATTTCCATAGTCCGGACAAACTCCATCGCCCTGCGGTAGTTGAAGCTTTCTTCGCTTTGGGCTTGAAGCGTTTTCTGCACCGGAGTTGTTTCTGAGGCAACTCCGGTACAAACAGGAAAAAGAATCACTGCCGTCAATATGACTGCTGCAAATCGGCTTTTTCCTGTATCCATAAGCAACACTTGTTTCAGCCGAGTACAAGTTTACGCATATTTTTCTTTCCCGCCCGGAGCACGGGAGCAGCTGCGATCGCATTACTGTCAATGACTGCGGAAGGATCAGTGATCTTTTCGTCATTGAGGGCTACAGCTCCGCCCTGGATCAGACGGCGGCCGTCGCTGTTGGATTTGCAAAGACCGGCCAGAACCAGCAGTCTGGCGACCATGATGCCCTTTTCGGGATCGATTTCAGAAACCGGGATCACCGCTTCAGGAAGTTCTGCAGAGATCTGTGATGCGGAAACTTTGCCGATGAAACTGGTGGTGGGGATCTTGCCTTCAGGATCGGCAAAACCGAAACGGGTTCCGGCGGTCACAAAGGCTTCTTTGGCTGCCGCTTCCCCATGGCAGAGGGCGGTGGCTTCTGCGGCAAGGATCTCTTTGGCCCGGTTGATGTTGGCGTTGTCAGCACAGAGATTGCTGATTTCATCAACCGGCAGCGGAGTGAAATATTTGAGAAGCTGTTCCACCATGGAGTCGTCGCAGTTGCGCCAGAATTGATAGTAGTCAAAAACACTGGTGCGTTCTTTATCCAGACAGACATTCTTGTTTCCGGTACTCTTGCCGAACTTCTGAACGTT
>JAFVRT010000059.1 GCA_017504125.1 Lentisphaeria bacterium | reverse complement strand
TTCAAAAATATGGATGACCTTTCAGAGGATGTCAGATTGTACGGATATTACGGCGGCATCAGACTCATGAAAGCTGCTGTCAACCGTTTCAACCGTTACTGCAAGGAATCCGGGATAACTCCTGACGACCGTAATTTCACGCTCCGTTACAGCAGCAGCATTCCCAACCGTCTGGGGCTGGCCGGTTCTTCAGCCATCATTACCGCGGCGATGCGGGCCATTTTCAAATTTTACGGCATTGCCATAGCTCCCGACCGTTTGGCCAATCTGGTACTGGCTACGGAGCGGGAGGAACTTTCGATCCCTGCCGGTTTGCAGGACAGGGTCGCTCAGGCTTACAATACTCCGGTCTTCATGGATTTTGACAAAGATCACATGGACGCCTGCGGTGTGGGCAGATATACCCCCATAAACATTCCTCCGGAGTTGAAACTTTATGTGGCTTACCGTACCGACCTTGCGGAAGGGTCGGAAATCATGCACAGCCGGCTCCGTGATGATTACAACTCAGGAGTACCGGAAGTCATTGCCGCCATGAAAGAATGGGCAGAATTGACTGAAAAGTTGAAGGACGCTCTGGAACAAGGCGATCTTGCAGCAGTTCCGGCCATTCTCAACCGCAACTTCGATCTCCGCGACGAGGTATGCAGCGGAGCTGTTTCGCCCATGAACCGCAAGATGGTGCAGTTGGCCCGTTCTACCGGAGCTTCAGCCAAGTTCACCGGTTCCGGCGGAGCCATAATCGGCACTTACGAAGATGAAGAAATGTTCCGTAAACTGACTGCAGTTTGCGGACAGCATGGTATCGAAGTCATCAAACCGCAAATCGTTACTTCCGGAGTGCAATAAAATGGCAAGATTGCGTAAAGCTGTGATCCCGGCAGCGGGTTTCGGAACCAGATTCCTGCCTTTTGCCAAGGCGGTCCCCAAAGAATTGATCCCGCTGGTGGATAAACCGGTGCTGCAGTATGTGGTGGAAGAAGCCGCCGCATGCGGCATCGAGGAAATATTGCTGGTGATTTCCCGCGGCAAGGAGTCGCTGCTCAATGTGTTCGCTCCCGCTCCGGAGCTGGAAAAACAGCTGGCCGCCAAAAACCGCCTCGGCGAGATCGCAAGTATCAGGGAACTTGCCGGAAAAATAAAGTTTTCCCATGTTTATCAGGAACAGCTGAACGGTTTGGGCGGAGCGATCCTCTGCGCGGAAAAATTTGCTGCCGGAGAACCCTTTGCCATCCTCAACGGCGATACGGTCATGGATTCCGGCAGCGGTGTGCCGGTACTGGGACAATTGATCGAAGTCTTTGAAAAAACTTCATCCTCAGTAATGGCTCTGGAAAAAGTTCCCCGTGAACTTTTTGACCGTTACGGCATTGCCGCCGGCAGAGAAGTTTTTCCCGGTGTGATCGAAGTTGAACAGCTGGTGGAAAAACCTGATCCTGAAGATGCTCCCGGCGATCTTGCAGTAGCGGCAAGATATGTTTATACTCCGGAACTTTTTGACTGCATCCGCCATACTGCTCCCGGCAAGGGGGGCGAAATACAGCTGCCTGATGCCACGCGGCTCCTTATGGAACGGGGCAGCCGGGTCTTCGGCCGGGTGGTGGATGGCAAGCGTTATGATATCGGGGATAAGTTGAGTTTCCTGAAAGCAACGGTGGAATTCGGATTGCGGCGGCCCGAATTTGCTGCAAATTTTTCGTCATGGCTCGTCGAAGCCGCCCGCAGAACAGAAGAAGGAAAAAATGTTTGAATTTGTGAAAAAACTTCTGGGTATCGGAACTCAGATGCCGGAAAAGGAGAAAAATTTTTCCGGAAAAAAGAAAAAATCCGCTCCGTCAGCAGCTGAAAAAGGAAAAAATAAAGATTCCCGCAGCAGGAACAGATCCGCTTCACCGAAAGGAGAGGGCAAAAAGCATAAGCTGAAAGAAAAATCCCGCACCGTATGTGAGGAGAGTTCCTTTGAAGCTCCAGTTGTAAAAGTGCCGCATCCCGAAGGACTCCGGGAAGTTCCGCCCTCTGAAGGCAAGATGCGTTTTCTTGATCTGCCGCTCCACGATGATGTGCAGTATGGTGTACAGCACGCCGGATTTGAATACTGTACTCCAATTCAGGCCATGACCTTACCGGCAGTCCTTGAAGGCCGGGATATCGCCGGGAAGGCTCAGACGGGAACCGGCAAGACCGCTGCGTTTCTGCTGGGTGGATTCACCATGATGCTGAATAAGCCGCGCCCTGCGGAAGTTGAAAACGGTTCACCCAGGATGCTGGTATTGGCTCCGACCCGTGAGCTTGCCATGCAGATCCACAAAGATGCTCTGGAACTGGGAGTTTTCACCGGTTTGACCAGTGTTGTGGTTTTCGGCGGTATGGATCACGAGAAACAGCGGAAAAAACTTCTGCAGCCCATAGATCTGCTGGTGGGAACTCCGGGACGGGTCATTGATTACTGCCGCAACGGAGATCTGAAGCTGAAAAATACGGAAATACTGGTGATCGATGAAGCCGACCGGATGCTGGATATGGGATTTATTCCGGATATCAAACGCATCGTCTATCAGCTTCCTCCCCGCGGAGTGCGCCAGACTATGCTTTTCAGCGCGACGCTTGAAGAAAGTATCCTGCGCCTGAGTTCCGGCTGGCTTACTGAACCGGCTGTGATCGAAAGTGAACCGGAAAAACTGGTCAGCGAAAATATCGACCAGACCTTTTATTCGGTTTCCCGTGATGAGAAGCTCGGACTGCTGCTGCATCTGCTTAAAAACCGTGAATATGAACGGGTGATCATTTTCGGCAACCGCAAAGATGTGAATTTGAAGCTGCAGTACGATCTTGCCCGTTACGGATTTCAGGTTCCGGTGCTTTCCGGTGATATCCCGCAGATGAAGCGGATCAGCATATTGGAAAAATTCCGTTCCGGTGAAGAAAAGATCGTTATCGCTACTGATGTTGCGGCGCGTGGGATCCATGTGGACGATGTTTCTCTGGTGATAAACTACGATCTGCCGGAGCGTTCCGAGGATTATATCCACCGTATCGGCCGTACCGGGCGTGCCGGACGCCGCGGTGTTTCGGTAAGTTTTCTGTGCGAATACGGGGCCTACTATCTGCCTGCCATAGAAGAATTGCTTGGAGTAACCTTTCCGAGTGAGCTTCCCACCGAAGAAATGGTCGCACTGCCTGAAGCTGTTGCCGGTGCGAAATTACCTGAACGCCCCCGGCGTGAAAATCACTCCCGCCGTCCGTCTTCCGGCCGCGGGCGTTCTTTCCGCCGCAGGGATCGTTAAAATCTGGCGTGATGTGTTTTATGCACCGGGGTTTCATCCGGATGCAGAACCGTCTGAAACTCCAGCTGAATACATCTCTATCAATGCTTCTGCGACCGAACTCTGCTTTGTTTGGCAGCATTTAATGATTTGAGTTTCAAAAGGTAATGCCCTCAGCTAATTTTGTTTGATTCATAATCTTACCGCTTTTCAGGCAGGATTTCCAACCAGTAGTTGTTGGGGTCGGTTACGAAGTAAATTCCCATTTCGGGGTTTTCGTAACAGATAACGCCCATTTCTTCATGGCGTTTGTGGGCTGCTTCATAGTCATCCACTTCAAAGGCAAGGTGAAATTCGTTGTCGCCCAAGTCGTAGGGACGATCCATTTCACGCAGCCAGGTGAGTTCCAACTGATGACTGCTGTTGCCGTCTTCCAGGTAAACGATGATAAAGGAACCGTCTTTGGCGTTGATGCGTTTGACTTCGTGCATATCAAAAGCATCCTGATAGAATTTGATGCTTTTGTCAAGATCGAAAACATTCAAGTTGTTATGGACCATACGGAATTTCATGGATCGTTCCTCCTTAAAATAATTACAGATGTTATACTTCTAAAATTCTTCACTGCAAAGACGGGCACGGAGAGTTTCGATCTGGGACTCCGGAGTGCTGGCCGCCGCCGAAAGGCCGATCGTCCTTACTCCGGAAAGCAGTTCCGCCGTAACTTCCGCCGGATCATCGATCAATACCGACCTTACCCCGCAACGCTCTGCCGTTTCACGCAGACGGTTGGCGTTTGAACTGCAGCTGGAACCGGCTACCACAAACAGATCACACTCCGGAGCTAAACGCTCAACCGCACGCTGACGCAGCAAACTTGCCTGACAGACACTGACCGAAATGTCCGCCGCAGGAAAGCGTTTTTTAAGGGATGACTTCACTTTTTCTGCCTCAATATGGCTCAAAGTAGTCTGCACCAGCAATACCGGAGCTTTCAACTCCGGCAGGGAATCTACATCATCCGCAGACTCCACCACAAAGATCTTTTCAGTTCCGGAGTGGCCGAGAACACCTTCAGTTTCCGGATGTCCGCGATGTCCGAAAAGTACCAGTTCCCGGTCCGGAGTCAGGGCTCCCGCCGCTTTATGGAGCTGTTTTACCAATGGACAGGCGGCATCAGTAACGCGCAATCGCCTTGCCGCGGCTCCCTGTTCCACCGCAAGAGAAACACCGTGAGCTCCGAATATGGTTACAGAACCTTCCGGGATATCTTCCACATTTTCCACAAAGATACACCCTCTTTTTTTCAGATCGGCGGTAACTCCGGTATTATGGATCAGACCCTTCAGGATATAAACATTCTTTTCTGTCTGCAGTACCTCGTTTATCAGGGCAAGAGCATTGCGGACTCCGGAACAGAATCCGCAAGGCTCGGCAGTTATGACAGTACGCTTGCTCATTCAGGGATTCATGGTCATTGAATTGAGGTAGATCGCATTGATCGCCACCCGGTCGGCGTAGGTGGGAGCCTGATCCAGCAGACCGCCGAGAGAAGGCGTGGTCATGGCAAGCTCAGTGAGCATGGTTACATCGTTTTCGGTGAAACCAAGATCCGAAAGTTTTTCCGGCACGCCATGGGAAACCAGGAACTTCTGGACCGCCGCCGCTGCTTTGGAGGCCCCTTTGGGGGAACCGTCCAGACCGGGAGCAAAAGGCGCAAACAGCTGAGCCAGCACCGGCCCGGATTCCGGCCAGATGTTTTCCACTACTGCCGGAAGCAGCATGGCAAGGCCGAGACCGTGAGCCAGTTTGGGCTGGATCGCACTCAGAGGATGTTCAAGGGCATGGGTGTAATGGAGCAAGCCGTTGTCAAAGGCCCAGCCGGCGATCATTGCGGCGTAGGCAAGAAAGTAACGGGCAGTAAGATCTTTGGGATCTTTTTCTGCTTTCGGGAGATATTCGGTTACCAGACGGATCGTTTCCGCAGCCAGCATTATGGAAAGAGCATTGGCGGAACGGCTGGTAGCTGCTTCAATGACATGGTTCATGGCATCGATGGAAACATATCTGGTCTGAGCCTCTGAAAGTCCGGTCATCAGAGCCGGATCATCAATGGCATAACGGGGGTAGATCAAATCATAGGCAATGGCCGGTTTGTAGTTCTTTTCGGGGATCGAAACTACTGCAAAACGATTGCATTCAGAACCGGTTCCATGAGTGAGGTTCACCGCTATCATGGGGAGTGCTTCTGATGGAACAAATTCATATTCAAAAAGTTCCGCACACTTGCGTTCGGGATATTTCATCATTATCGCCGCAGCTTTTGCAGCATCAATAGAGCTGCCGCCGCCGATGCCGATGACTGCCTGTGCATCAATGGAGCGGCCCATGGCAACGGCTGAATCCACCTGATCGACTGTGGGATTGGGCTGGACTCCGTCAAAAAGGGAGAATTTCAATCCTTTGGAATGCAGTACTGCTTCGATAACCTCCCATGCTCCGGAACGGATATAGGAGTTTTTGCCGGTTACGATGTGAAATCTTTCAATACCTTCGTTTTTCAGTTCATCGGCAATGGTTTCAAATGAATTGATCGCGCCGACGCCGAAAAAGATTTTGCCTTTCAGGGTGATGGCGCGTACCTGATCGACTGCGATTTGTTTGTCCCACATGATATTGTCCTCCTGAGAATATGTTGTGTCTGTATTCTCAATATACTGCTTCAGCAGATGATTTTCAAGGAAGAAAGATATTTTTTTCACTATGTTGATTTCAAAGTCATTCTTCGTAATGATTTTTTTTACGCTTTTTGTACTATTTTATTTGCAGAATCGGCAAAAGCGAATTATATTTATATAAGAGAGGACAAAAATTCCTCAGCTGTATTTGAAAATCACCGTAATATACGAAGAAAGGATTTTATAATCATGTTCAAGATGTTGAAAGTCGGTTTGTTTTTCGCTGTATGCGTAAGCTGTCTTGGAGTTTCCGGGGCCGGATGGTTCGTCCGTGGAAACAAGTACAATGTGGAAACTCTGGTAGTTACCGGCAACTATAAAAGCCCCAGACTCATGGCCGATCTTATCCAGGCCGAAAGCCGTCAGCCCTACCTCATCGTTCCCGCTGCCAACAGCAAGGAAACTCTTTGCTATCTGGCTATGCCCAAATCCGGCATCGCAGTCCGCGAAGATCAGTTCGGTTCAGTCGTCAGTTTCACCGGATGCCGGCGCGTGGTCATTCTGGGAGATGATAACTGCGTTCCCGAAAAATATGAAACCATGATCGACAAAAATATCCCTGTTGTCCGTATCACCGGCGATTGGGAGCGGGTCGCTGAAGAATTGACATTTATGCTCAATCTGAGCGATTTGAAGCGCAACTATCCCAAATTGCGCCGGAAACTCAATGTCAATTACCAGCCGGTTTCTGCTCCTGCTGCCAAGGCTGCTGCCGACGGCAAAGCTGTGGTTCCTGCGGCTGCTGCTGATAAAAAGTAAGTGTATTTTTTAATCCTGGGAGCGCGCTGAATCATGTTCAATCTGTGGAGAATCGCCTTCAACGCTTTCCGCGAATCCTTGCGTGAGCCGGTCTATTTTCTCATGCTTCTGGCGGCTTTGCTGCTTATTGCCCATTATCCTTCGGCTTCGATATTTGTTTTTTCCGAACAGCTTAAACTGGTGGTCGACAGTTCCATGGCCACTACATTGCTTTTCGGTCTTATCGTATCGGTACTCTGCAGCAGTTACACAGTTTCCCGCGAAATGCGTAACGGTACTGTGCTGCTTCTGATGTCGAAACCCATCGAAAGATGGAGTTTTGTACTGGGAAAGATCCTGGGCATCGGCATGGCGGCAACTCTTTTTGTTGCAGTATGCAACTTTGCCACTTTCATTTCGGTTTACATCGCCACCGACCAGTTCCGTTTTGAACTTGCGCTTTACTTCACCATGCTGGCTCTGATCGTGGGCGGATGTATCATCGGTATGTTTGCCAACTATCTGAAAGGCAGTTCATTCCCTGAGATCGCCACCTGGGCGGTAACGGTGCTGATACCGCTGTTTGCGGTCTACTGTTACCTCACCGGCGAACATCCGGCTCTGGGACTGCGTGATCTCACCAAGGCTCTGGTGCTGGTGAATTTTGCTGTTATCACCATGTCCACCTTTGCGGTGGTTTTCGCCACCAGACTTGATGTCGTCCCCAATCTCTGTGTCTGTACCGGGATCTTTTTCGCCGGACTGATATCCAGTTTCCTTTTCCAGCGTACCACCGACAGCGAGATACTCAACGGGATATGTGCTGTTTTCTACGCCGTATTCCCCAACTGGCAGTTTTTCTGGCTGGCGGATGCCGTGGCAGTCAGGCGGCATATACCCAACGAATATGTGCTTAACGCTGCAGTTTACCTGGTGATCTACATCATTCTCGGTTCCACCTGGGCCGTGGCCGCGTTCCAGAACAAGGAGATCGCGGGTGACAGCAGAAACTGAGCCTTTCATACTCCAGCTGGAACAGACCGATTCCACCAACACCTATGTCCGGGAGCATTTTGACATGCTTCCGGATCTTGCATTGGTCACGGCAGTATATCAAAGTGCCGGACGGGGCCGCCTGGGGCGCAAATGGATCGCTCCGCCGGGGTTGAATTTCTGCGGTACTTTCTGTTTCAAAAATGTTCATGACGGGTTCCACGCCGGAATGATCTGCGGAGTGGCTCTGATGGATACCATGAAAGAGATCGCTCCGGAAGTGGATTGCTATCTCAAATGGCCCAATGACCTTTACCTCGGCAAGGCAAAACTTGCCGGTATGCTGGGGGAAGGCATCATCCGCAACGGCAAACTCGCCGGTATCGCCATGGGGATCGGACTCAATGTCAATACCACCGCAGAAGATCTTGCAGGTGTCGGGCAACCCGCAGTATCCCTTAAAACAGCCTGTCAGAGAGATTTTAATTTAGAAAATCTCACAAAATCATTGGCAATATCCTTAAAACGGTGCTATATTAATTATTCAAACTCTATCGATGCGGTTTTCGCCCGCTGGCGCGCCGCGAACCGTCTGTTGGGCCGTCAGATCGGCCTGACCGACAGTTGCGGGAAACGCTGGGAGGGGATCTTCTGCGATGTGACAGGATCAGGTGAGCTGGTGCTGGAGTTTCTTTCTCCGGAAGGAAAAAGAATGCGGAAGAACTTCAACTGCGGAGATGTTTCGGTGGATAAAAGCACGATTTGAAATTTAATTGCTGGGAACATTTTTAACAAATAAACAAAAACGCCGGGAGGGTGGAAAGCCCCGGCAAAAAAACAAAGAAGTGTTTCAGCCTCAAATAAAAGGAAAAAAAGTATGGATTATGGAGAAATAATGATCGGCGGTCTCAAGCTGATGGTCTTCGGAATGGGCATGGTGTATATCTTCCTCGTCATCATGATCGGTGCGATGAAGGTCATGGAAGTGGCTTTGCGCCCCTTCGCAACTTTGCTTGATCCCCCCGCAGCCGCCCCTGCCCAAAAGAGTTCCGGCAGCTCTGAGGATGCCAAACTCGCTGCTGTTGCCGCCGCCGTTGTGGCCAGAATGATCAAAAAATAACATTTTAATAAATTCAGGAATAAATAAAAATGAAAAAAATCAAATTCATGGATTGTTCGTTCCGT
>JAFVRT010000058.1 GCA_017504125.1 Lentisphaeria bacterium | reverse complement strand
GTGATATTTCCGGCGATTTCTGCACATCCGCTGAGATCCTGACATTCCCTTTTCACAACTTCCGCAGAGATGATATAATCGTACCATATACTGCGGCAGCGGCGTACTTCAAAACCTTGATTGTGCAGCAGATTTGACAGACTTTCTGCCGTAAAATAAAAGAGATGCTCCACGCTGAATTCTGTGAGTTGAGAATTTTCAAGGATCATATCCAGATTGGGAACTTCCACAATACCGGCTGCGCCGGGAGCCAGATTATTTCTTATACCTTGCAAAAAAGCGGGCAGATCAGGAATGTGTTCCAGAAAATTAAGTATGAAAAATCCGTCGTAAGGTGCTCCGGGGAGTTTTTCTTTGCCGGTCTGAAAAAAGTTTTGGAATACCTGAAGTCCGGAAGCACGGCATATATTTACGGCACTGCTGCCGTATTCAACACCGCAGGCTTCAACTCCGGAACTTTGCATCAGTCTGAGATATTCTCCCCGACCGCATCCCGCTTCAAAAATCTTTTTCCCGGCGAGCTTGTAATCAGCTGTCCATTTTTTGAACTGTTCAAGGCGGAAACTTTTCATTTCAGCTGAAACGCCGCTTGCCCTTATAACTTCACGATAATATGGAACCGGTTCTGAGGTGTGCTGCAGTACACCGCAATTCAAGCATTGACAGATTGCAAGATCAATGCCGCGGTCTTTTTGCAATTCTTCCCCGGTTGAGGGCATATTCTGGGCTGCTGCCGGAACATTTTTCAGTTCCAGAAGCGGTTTTGTCAATTCTGACTTGCAGATACGGCAGTAAGGCATTTATTATCAGACTCTCATGTTTTCGGCGAATTCGTCTTCCGGCAGGAATGGCGCAAGATTTTCCATCGGCAGCGATACCATACCGCCGTCAGGCAATGCTTTGGAACTCAGGTGCGGGGCCGTTCCGATACTCTGATCGAGGAATACTTCACATATCACAGTTCCCGGTGTGGAAAACACTTTTTTTACCTGATTTTTCAAGTCGGCCGGAGAAGATATTGAGGTATACTGCAGTTCAAAACCTGCACACAGCTTTTTAAAATCCGGCAGAGTAAGACCGCTGTCCGGATCACAGGCCACAAAGTGTCCTTCAAACCGCCCACGCTGCATATTGCGGATGGAGCCGTAACCATTATTGTTCAAAACAAAAAGTTTTATCGGCAGATCCAGACGGTGCAGAGTTTCAAACTCCTGTATGTTGTGCATTATGCCGCCGTCACCGATAAGTCCGACCGTAAGTTTTTTACCGGAAGCTATGCAGCCGCCGATGAGCGCGGGCAGTCCGAAGCCCATAGATCCCAATCCGGGAGTATTGTGGATCCTCACACCCTTTTTTACCGGGATCGCCTGCATGGTAACTTCGGCACACGCCCCGGAGCTTCCGGGGATAAGCAGATCTCCGGGCTCCAAAAGTTTTCCTATGGTGTCGACCAGATGATAAAGATTTACCTGATCCTGTTTTTCGGAACAGAGCTCCGGGGGGACAGGAGGATAACGGCGTTGCCACTCTTTGCAGCGTTCAAGGAACTTGCCGCAGGAAAGCGGAGCGGAAACCTGTTTCAGCATGGCGTTTATGAAAACTCCCGCATCCATGGCGAAACCGGTCAGATCCGGAGTGTCAAGTTTATTGATCTCGCATTGATCTATGTCGATCATGAATTTTTTGGCACGGGGCGCAAGGTGAGGCGCATTGAATCCGGTTTGACAGAGATCGAGCCGGGTGCCGAGTATCAGAAGTACATCGCAGGTCTGCTGAGCGAAATTTGCTCCACGCTGACCTATGATACCGGGACGACCGATATAAAGCGGGTGATCGTCAGGCAGAAAATCTGCAGCTTTCCAGCTTAATGCAGTAGGGATTTGCAGCTTTTCGATCAATTCAAGAAAACTTTGCAGAGCTCCGGCACTGCGGATCCCGTTTCCGGCATAGACAAGCGGGCGTTCAGCCTGCTGCAGAGCCGAGAGAACAGCTGCTGCGGCTGCATTATGATCCGGCTCAAGGCCGGATTCCGGAATAAATGATTTTTGTGATCCCGGATCAATGAATGCTCCCTGAACATCAAGCGGCAGATCCAGCCATACCGGTCCCCTTCTGCCGTTCATAGCCAGATAGAGGGCTTTTTCCAGTTCATAGCGGATCGTTTCCGGATCGGTAACGCATTTCGAATATTTGGTTACCGGAGCTGCAATGGCTGCAGTATCCACCTCCTGTATCCCCATTTGCCGTACATGGTGGGTATGCATGAGTTCCGTAGTTTTTGCCTGACCGGAAAGTATCAGCATCGGAGTAGAGTCGATCCATGCTCCGGCAACTCCGGTCAATGCATTTGTGGAACCGGGTCCGGCAGTAACCAGAGTTACTCCGAGGCTGTTGCGGTTTTGAGCGTATGCTTCTGCTGCAATAGCGGCGGCCTGTTCATGGAGGCAGCAGACATAATCCAATCCGGGAGTTTTTCCGAGAGAATCCACCAGATGCATACATCCGCCGCCCGGAAGCATGAAGACAGTATCCACTCCGGTTTCTTCTGCGATTTTTTTAAAGATATAATCAGAAACTTTTATCTTGCTCATTTGGTAATATCCAATTCTTTCAGCAGCATGGAAAAAAATTCTTCTATGCTCATGTTTTTGTTTATGTTCCACGGAGCAGGAAAATAAAATGCCCTGCCGCCGGCTTTTTTCACGCTTTCCACATTGATCGGCATGTCATCGATCAGTATTCCGTCAAGTTCGACAACAGCTTCTGCTTTTGAGGCGAAAAGATGAGACCCAACAGTTATTTTTTTGCGCGGCGACGGAACAAAAACCGTTCCCTGTATCCACGAACCGAAATGGCGCAGTACCCATTCTGCAGATCTCGGAGCCATGTGCATGGGTGATGAACTCAAGGTCATGGAACGGAAACAGCCGCCCCATTCCTGAAAAAAATCCATAACTTCTTTGCGGGGAGGCTCTGAATAAAGATACTGATCGCGGCATTCATCCAGTATCTGCCGGTATTCGTCAAGAGAACATCCAAGCTCCTGCAGCGGAGGATTATTCTGCAGATCCTCCATCTTTATACCGGGTTTCAGTTTTTGAGCGGTGGTCGAGATGCACAACGGAATGAGGCAGTTCAGGACATCATCGATATCCCACAGCAGCAGCGGTTTTTTCATCGAATGGATTTTCCCCCGTCCTTGAGCCAGTCTGCATAAAAAGTCATATAGGTTTTCCGGGCCTCAGCTTCTTTTATTTCCGGATCATCATAGAATGAATCATTCTTGTAATGAGTTGTGGAAATTTCTTCCATAACTGCTCCGTTCATACTGCCGAATGAGTGGGCAACTCCCCGTTCCACAACGACGAGATCTCCTGCTGCAAAGGTTTTTTTCACCCCGTCAAGTTCGAGGATCATTTCACCATACAGTACATGGAATGTTTCTTCCTTGAGTTTATGTGTATGGGTCGGATTGAACTGTCC
>JAFVRT010000057.1 GCA_017504125.1 Lentisphaeria bacterium | reverse complement strand
TGGCTGCTGGATTTCCCCAAACCGGTGAAAGTCAGTTCTTTTGCCGGTATCAATGTTCTCGATAAGGATCATATTCCTTTCAAGGTCGAAGAAGGCAAAGATGTCGGTCCCACCTGTCATGAATGTCCCTACAAGGAGATCTGTCCCGATGTCTACGATATCAGCGGCGAACTCGACCGCTGGGGCGATGAAGCCGCCAAACTTGACGGTTACAAAAAGGATCTCTGCATGTATATTTCCGACAAGAGCGTCCACGACAACGGCATCGCCATGGTGGAGTATGACAACGGAGCCCGCGCCAGCCACATGGAGTGTTTCATCACTCCCATTTCAGACCGCCGCTACACCGTTGTCGGTGAACTGGGACAGGCAGAAGTAAGCCTCACCGACCGTACCATAATCGTCCGTCCCCGCTGGAGCAATGATACGATCAAATATGACATTGCTCCTGAAAAGGGCGGCCACGGCGGTGCTGATCCCAATTTGCTTGACGCCTTCATCAAGGTCATCACCGGCGAACTCAAAAACACCTCCACTACCGAACACGGCATGATGTCAACTGCAGTCGGACAGGCTGCGGAAATTTCACGCCGCGAAAACCGTACTGTTTTCATAGAGGAACTTTTCCGGGACTGAATTGAAAAATGAACGGTGAGATGATCACAAAGGTTTTGCTTGCCATCGGGCAGACCTTTGTGTTTTTTGCAGTCGGTACGGCTGCAGTGAAATCGAAGTATCTCGACAGTCGTGATGTTTCACGGATCGGGAACTTCACCATGGATATTATTTTCCCTTTCTGCTGTTTTGCCAGCGTTTTCAAGGGTATGCAGGGAGCAGATCTCATGGCGGTATGGCTGCCGCCGGTGCTGGGATTCAGTATCATGGCTTTCAATGCTCTGATTGGATGGCCCTTGCAGTATTTTCTGAAAAACCGGTCGGAATCCAGATTAAAAGCCTTCCGTCAGATGGCGACCATAAACAACTATCTGTTTCTGCCGCTGATAATCGTGGAAAGTATCTACGGCAGTGCCGGAAGCGGCTGTCTGATGCTTTTTTCTGTGGGTTCAACCATCGGATTCTGGAGCATCGGTATCTGGGTGATGTCCAAATTTGAACTCAGCAGAGAAACTTTCACCAAACTCATCACCACCAATCTGGTGGCAGTAGTACTGGCGATCCTGCTGGTGATCCTCAAAGTTCCGGTTCCGCGTGCAGTAGTGGATATCGCCGACGGCATCGGCATCATCGGCACTCCCATGATGCTGGTTCTGACGGGTGCTTCTCTGATGCTTTCCGGTACAAAACTTTTCCGTGGAAACTGGGATGCCGCGTGGGGTGTGATCTGCCGTCTTGTTATAATTCCGGCGGTCACAGTTGCCGCATTGAAACTGCTGCATCTGCCTCAGATGATATACAATGTGGCATTGATACTTGCTTTGATGCCGACTTCCTGTGCTTCGGTGATAATCGTCGGCAAATACGGCGGAGATGTGGATTACTCCGGCCAGCAGTTATTGCTTTCGACCTTTTTATCCCCGTTGACCATAACCGGATTTCTTTATCTGTCAACTCTTTTTTGAAAGGAAAATATGTTATGATAAAATTGTTGTTCGTATTTTTTTCACTTCTGCTGATTTGTGATCCCGGATTTTGTGCCGCTGCGCCTGCAAAAAGTAAAATCGCAGTCAAAAAGACGGTGAAAAAACGGAAAACTCCGGCAGTAAAAACATATTACAATGCCAGATTTGTCAAAGGCGGATGGAAAATGTCGGACTGGGAAATGGTCCGCAGCTGGCGTTTCGATCATGATGCAAAGTTCCTGCAGCTTGAGAAATGTATCCAGAATAAAGTGCCTGAAGGGGTGAGTGATCAGGATCTTCAGGGTAAAAAAGGTTCTGAAGGTTACGCCATAATGCTGCTGAAACAGAAGTTCAGAGGCAATGCGGTGATCTCCTGTACCATGGAGTTCGATTACCGTATGGCTCCCGGTATAATCATTTCCACCGAACCGGTGAAATACGGCAAAGACAAACTGGAACTGCGCGAGCACTTTGAAGTGATCCTCTACGACGACGGACTGAATCTGTGGCATCATTACTTCGAAAAGGGCAAACCGGGTTCAAAAGATAAAAGGGTTATCAGAAGCGGAGTGGAACAGAAGTGGAGAAAGAATTGTTATCTGCTGGAAAAAAAGTTCTACAAGGCCAAAAAGCCTTATACTCTGACCGTTTCAATAAAAAATACCGCCAGGGGAGCGCAAATGGAAATTTCCTGCGGCGGCCGTACCATAGGTTGTTATCTTCCCGATATGTTCAAGGGTGAATACCGTATCGGACTTGTTGGCTGTGAAGGACGCAACCGTTTCTATGATTTCAAAGTGACCAACCGCTGAAACAGTATGGCAGTAAAAGATATCGTCATAGTCCTCGACCGGCTGCGGAGTGCTCATAATGTTGGAAATATACTCCGTATAGCTGAAGCACTTGACGCCGAAGTGATCGGCTGCGGAGCAACTCCGCTGCCTCCTCATCCCAAGGTGGCAAAGACCGCTATGGGAACAGATAAAAGTGTTCCCTGCCGCAGCGTGCCTGAGATCACCGATGCGATCAGGCTGCTGCGGAGTGAAAATGTCCGTCAGATACTGGCGGCTGAACCCGGCGGCGGGACGGAGTCGGAAGCCTGGAACCGGGATTATGAATTCCCGCTGGCGGTGATATTCGGTAACGAAGCTTTGGGGGTGCATCCCGAAGGCGTGAAGATGTCCGACGGTCTTGTTTCGCTGCCTATGAATGGCGGTAAAGCCTCCATAAATGTGAGCAATGCGGCCGCAGCGATCCTTTACGCTGTGGAGTCCCGCAAAGGAAAAAAGGAGTGTGTGCAATGAAAATAAAACTTGCCGGAAAAAATCTGGAAGATATACGCGTATTGCTGGGTGAATACGGACTTGAGGAGTGCGACAGCGGTTATGAATTGATCATCTGTCACGGCGGTGACGGAGCATTGCTGGGAGCGGAACGGGAGTTCCCCGGCGTATTGAAATTTCCGGTGCGTGATGCGGCGACTGCCCTGACCTGTCCTGAACATCCTTTGCGTAAACGCCTTGCTGATCTTGCCTGCGGAAATTTGAAAGTTTCCGGGCTTCCCAAACTTGCTGCCGAATACGGCAATACCCGTATCACCGGCATCAACGATATATTTCTCCACAACAGCATCTGCTGCGGAGCGTTGCGTTATCAGGTGCGTATCGACGGTGAACTTTATGCTTCTGAGATTTTAGGAGATGGAGTGGGATTGGCAACGGTCCATGGCAGTACAGCTTATTACCGGAGCATCACCCGCAGTATTTTCCGTACCGGTCTGGGATTGGCATTCAGCAATTCCACAGTTGAGATCAGTCATCTGGTGATACCTGAAAGTTCAACAGTTGAAGTGACTATTCTCCGCGGGCCGGGATTGTTGATCGCAGATAATTCGCCTGTGACGGAAGTTGCGGAAAATTCCACGGTCAAGATGTTTCTTTCAGAAGAAAAGGCATTGATTTGCGGGCTTGAGGAGTTCATGTGTCCGGAGTGCCGCAAGATCCGTCATCGCCGCGGCAACTGTTGAAACAGAAATACTCCGTTTCCGGCAGAAGTTTCAAAAACTGCCGATACAGGCAGCAGGGCCGGTGGATAGAGAAAAAATCATAAAAATTTCACTTTTTAACATATTTTTTGGAAATTTTTCTTTACATTTTGCAGTTTTAGCAGTATGGTAAATACGGTGCAGTGTAAATCAGGAAAAAGTCGTAAAATGTTCAAGATAGGTTGTGGGGAAAAAGTTCTGGAAGTTCCGCGTTTTGCCGAACTTTACGGTTATGGTCCTTTCTGCGGCAGAAGATCTGCGGGAACGGCCGATCCTCTCTATTGCCGTGTAGTGATTTTTGATGACGGCAAAAAGCAGAATGTGCTGGTCATTACCGATACCTGTATCACTTGCGACCGTTATGCCCGTGAACTCCGGGCCGATCTTGCTGAGATCTGCCGTCTTGATCCTTCCGGTATCGCTTTTGCTGCCACCCATACCCACAGCGCGCCGCTGCTTTCCACAGCCGGGAGCATCGGCTGCGGCGAGGCACATCCTGAGTTTCAGAAGATCTTTTACCGTACTGTCCGTGAAGCAGCCGCAGCAGCTCTTGCCGACCGTGAAGAAATAAGTTCCGCCGACAGCGGGATCGTGGAGCTGAAGTCCAAACTGGGCTCCAACCGGGTAACTGTCGAAGAAAACAATACCGATCCTTTTATCCGTTTCGCCAGATTTTACCGTCCTGACGGTTCGGTAAAACTTCTTATGCACAACCACGGGATGCACGGGATCGCTTTCAACGGCAAAGCGTTGTGGAACCTTGTTTCGGCAGACTGGATGGGGGCGGTGAATTCCCTGCTCGTCGAAAAAGGCCTTTGCACGACTCCCGTTTATCTGCAGGGAGCAGGAGGCAATATCAATACGGCATCTTCATGCGCTTCAGCAGAGAATGATGATGAACACAAAAGAATAGCCGCTGCTTATGCGGCTGAACTTGAGGCAGGTTTCAGATATGCCCGTCCCCTGGCACTTGATACTTTGAAGTGTCAGATCTCCACGGTCGAATTCCCGGTGGTGGAGCAGAGTGCCGCAGAACTCCGGGCAGATGCGGCGAAACTCCGCACTATGAAAAATCCCTACTGGTGGAAAAATGCCGACCGGCTCGATGAAATGGCGGTTCTGCTGGATCGCGGGATAAATCTCCGCAGTTACCACGATCTGCAGTATTTCCGCATCGGTGATCTGGGGATCTTCTTCATTCCCGGCGAACTTTACATTGAGCCCGGTCTGGAGCTTTACGAGCGTTCCGGAAGTGCTTTCACCTTTATATCTGCTGTTTCCAACGGCGACGGAGAATATATTTTCACTCCTGAAAATGCCGATCGTTTCACAGACATCCTGCCTCCTGAGAAGGGCGGGATCTTCGGATATTACGAAATTTACGACTATATGTCCAAACACCGTTTCAAATATCAAAGCAATATTGCAGGATTCATAATAAAAAATGCATTAAAATTGGAGGAAATGTGCAAATGAACAAACTTGCTGTCAATGGCGGAACCCCTGTATTCGGCGGTAAGAAGATGATGGATCTTATCCCCCCGTGGCCCCCCCGTTATCCCGAAACTGCCGAAAGACTCCTCGAAGTCTACAACTCCGGCAAATGGAGCGGCTGCAGTGTGTATGAACAGAAACTCATGACCGAATTTGCCGAGTTCCAGGATGCCAAATATTCAGTCTGGATGGCCAACGGAACCGTTACTCTGGAGTGCGCTCTGCTGGCTCTCGGCGTCGGCCCCGGCGATGAAGTGATCGTTCCCGGTGTTTCCTGGCTGGCTACTGCTCAGGCTCCCGACTATGTCGGAGCCACCCCGGTCATCGTCGATATCGACCCCGACACCCTCTGTATCGATCCGGCAAGGATCGAAGAAGCCATCACTCCCCGCACCAAGGCTATAATCCCGGTGCATATCTTTTCTGCCGTGGCCGATATGGACAGGATCATGGCCATTGCCAAAAAGCACAACCTTTATGTCATCGAGGACTGCGCTCACGCTCACGGAGCCAAACAGCACGGCAAAGGTGTCGGCAGTATCGGTGATGTGGGAAGTTTCTCGTTCCAGCTTTCCAAGATCATGACCGCCGGTGAAGGCGGCTGCTGTACTGTCAACGATATCGATGTCTGCGACCGTATTTTCCGTGCCAGCCACATCGGCAACTCAAGGATCAAACCTGAGAATGAGCTTCCGGCCACTCTCAGCTGCCACCAGTACCGCTTCACAGAATTTCAGGCTGCGGTGATCTATGACCAGCTGCACCATGAAGCGGAATTGCGTGCAAAGCGTATTTCCGGCATGAAGCTGCTCAACGGCCTGCTCCGCGACACTCCCGGAATCTACCAGCAGACCAGCAGCTGTGAAGATGATCTGCGTGCCTATTATTTCCCCACCTTCCTGCTGAAGCCCAACTGTCTGAAAGAAGGCATCACCCGCGCTGATGTTTACAAAGCACTTTCTGCTGAAGGTGTGCTGTTCCACGAAGGCTGGGGTGCTCCTCTCTATGACTTCCCCTCCTGGAATGTTCCCAAAGACAAATTCGTCAAGCACGAAACTCCGGTTTGCGCCGATGTGATGTACAACCGTGTGGTCATCACCCATAACGCTGTGCTGCTTATGGATGACAAGAATATTTCCAGAGTGGCTGAAGCTCTTGACAAGGTCATGAGAGCTTATACTGCCTGAAATTGAAATAATAAAAAGCAGTTCAACAGCTGCAGGGGCGGAGCAGAACGCTCCGCCAGCGTAATGGCTGCCGGCTTAAATTTCCGGTGAGTAAAAAACAAAATTGGAGAATGCAATGAAAAATAAATGTGTTTCGAGAAATCGCGTTTTTACTTTGATCGAACTGTTGGTGGTCATTGCCATCATCGCTATTCTTGCCGCCATGCTGCTGCCCGCGCTGCAGCAGGCACGGGAACGGGGCCGGAGCAGTACATGTCTGAATAATATCAAACAGTTCGGTTTCGCCATAAATGTCTACTGCGACAACAACAATGACAAGCTCCCGACATATTCCTCCAATGCACCGGATTCCGGGGGTAAAAAAGCCTACTGGTCTGCCTTTCAGGGATCTGCCCTGAGCGGCACTCTCGGAACCGGCAGCGGTTACTGTGTCGGCGGCGTGAATGTCAACTCTGAATACCAGGAACGCCATCGGCATCCACTTGCCTGCCCCAGTATGAGAGGAACAGAATGTACCTATACTCCCAACCAATTCACCCCTTCATACGGCATGAACGGCAATATTGCCGACTGTCAGTATGCTTCATTGCCCGGACATGTTTCCAGAGCCCGTTTTCTGGCTCCCGGCAAGACCAATGTTTTCGGGGAATCCCGTACTGTAGCGTTCCAGAACGGTTTTACCACCGGCAAAACCACCTCTCTCTCCAGTACTGTGATGACCAGACACAACGGCAACGCCAATGTGGTCTTTATGGACGCCCACGCCGCTTCCTATAAACTGAACCAGATCCCCACCAACCGGAATTACATTTTCTGGCTGCCTTACAAGGGGATGAATCTCAATACCGGAGCTGTTTCCTACACTAAACCCTTTCTTTGAATCCCCAAGTACCATATCATGAAACGATTTCCCGACAAACATTTTTCACGGTCAGATTTCACTCTGATCGAATTGCTGGTCGTTATTGCCATCATCGCCATACTTGCCGCTATGCTGCTGCCGGCTTTGACCAAGGCGCGTGACCGCGGCAAATCCACCACATGTCTGAACAATCTCAAACAGTTCGGTTTCGCCATAAATGTCTACTGCGACAACAATAACGAACTTCTGCCCAGTTACAACAAAAATGCCATGAGCAACAACGACACTCAGACTATGACATGGTACAGTGCCAAACCGGGCGGCCCGCTGGCTGATTCTCTCGGTACGGGGGGCTATTGTGTCGGCGGTGTTAATGTCAACTCCACATATCAGGAAAGGCAACGCCATAAACTTGCCTGTCCAGATATGAAGGGGATCGAATGTACCTACACCCCCAACGGTTTTACTCCGTCCTACGGTATGAACGGCAACATCTGCGCTCAGAACAATGGCCATACCAAGCGGACGCGTTTTGTGTCTGCCTCAAAGACGGCGATATTCATTGAATCCAGGCATGTGATCGCCGGACACGGCGGCTGGGCTTCCTTAGGGGTGCTGGTTTCGGCATTTTTCCGGCACGGAGCGAGTGCCAATGTATGTTTTATGGACGGTCATACTGCCAACATCAGGGCCAACCAGATCCCCACCAACCGGAGTTATATTTTCTGGTATCCCTACAAAGGAATGAATCCCAATGTAAATGACCTCAGTTTAACTCAACCCTTCAACTGAAAAAAAGTTAAAAAATATCAATTCTTGAAAGGAGATATAAAATGTTCAAACTCGGTTGCGCCGAAGCAATACTGGAAGTACCGCTTTTTACTGAACTCTACGGCTACGGACACTATGCCGGACGCCGTAATGTGGGGGTTTGGGAAGACCTTTACTGCCGGGCGTTTTCTTTCTTTGACGGCAAAAAACGCGCAGTCATAGTCTACTCCGACATCTGCACCACCGACGATCAGTTCGCCCGTGAACTCCGGGCGCAGATCGCGTCCAAGCTGCGCATCAATCCTGAAGGTATCGCCTTTGTGGCCACCCATACCCACTCCGGCCCTGCCTTGAGTTCCTCAAGCCCCGATACATCCGGCATCAGGAACGCTGAATTTGAATCCTACTGGAAAAAAACTGCAGTTTCTGTGGCTCTCAAGGCCTTTGAAGATGAGGAGGAGATCGCTTCTGCAGATACCGGCAAGGCTCCTCTTGCCAAAGCCATCGGCACCAACCGGGTGGAACCTGAGGAAAACTTTACCGATCCGTCGATCCGCTGGATGCGTTTCAAACGCCCCGACGGTTCTGTGAAACTGATCTGGCACAATCACGGTGTCCACGGCATTGCCGACAACGGTCCCAACGACAATCTGGTTTCTTCGGACTGGATGGGAGCTGCCAACCGGATCATCCGTGAGCGTAAACTTGCCGATTATTCCCTCTTTCTGCAGGGGGCGGC
>JAFVRT010000056.1 GCA_017504125.1 Lentisphaeria bacterium | reverse complement strand
GCCGATGCGATGGCTGAAAAACAAAGTCCCGCATCCGGAACAGCACAAGAGCATCAAAGCCATGAAGGCAAGTAAAAATTTTTTCATCACACTCAACTCCTTTACTGTGTTAGAAAAGTTCATCTTCATTTCCGGGGATTCGCGGTTCTGCAGGAATTTCTTTCAGCAGAGATTTGAAGTCATTATCGGCACAGATGTCGGCGATTTTCTGCCAGTCCGGCTGTTTTTTGGTGAGGGTACGGCTTATATCTGAAAATTCTTCAGGCAGATCACATTTTAATCTGGTGAGTCCGAGATTGCGTTTCAAAAGTTCCCTTTTCCCGGCAAGTTTGGATGCAAATTTGGAATCGGCAAATTTTTCACTTCCGTCCGGAGAATACCAGGAATCGACAGCACCGAATTTATTCAGAAGTTCAACGGCACTCTTGGGACCGATACCGGGAACCCCGTTGATGTTGTCCACATTGTCCCCCAGAAGTGCCAGATAATCAGGAATAAGTTCCGGAACGACTCCGAAATCCCGCACCACCTCATCGATGCCGCACTTCTGGAATCCCCCGCCGGAACGGGCTGGTTTCAGTAAGTTCACATGATCGTTGACCAGAGATGAAAGGTCTTTGTCCGAAGTTACGATCAAAACTCCGGAAGTGATCTTTTGAGCAAATCCGCCGATAAGATCATCGGCTTCATAATTTTCGGCCCGCAGCAGCGGCCAGCCGAAAGCAGACGACATTTCTTCTATTGCCGGCATCTGTGATTTCAAATCTTCCGGCATGGGGGGGCGGTTTGATTTGTATTCCGGGTGAAGCTCCAGGCGGAACTTCACCTTGCCGCAGTCAAAAAGCAATGCTCCGTAACTGCATGTATAATCGCGTTCCAGCTGAAGCAGCATCTTGGTCATGAGATAGAGGGCATTTACAGGCTCTCCCCGTTTATTATTCAGTTGGCGGATGGCATAAAAAGAACGGAATATCTGGCTGAAGGCATCTATAAGCATCGTGGTTCCGGAAAGTTCTTCCGCAGCAGTCAGAGTGGGGGAGGCCGCTTCTGCCGGAGAGCATTTCTGTTTTGCGATCCGTTCCTGCTCTGCGGCCCATTCAAATAAATCAGGCGTATCGTTCATATCTTCGGTACAGGTGATGTGTTTCGTAAAAATTAAAAAAACGGTTCAGGACCAAGTCGGAGCGAAGACTTAAGAGGAGTAATTTATGAAGAGGAGAAATTGCATTTTAAGCCATCGTTCCTCCCGGCCTTGAACCTGTAATAGTATATACCGGAACAATAGGATTTGCAAATTTTTTTTTTGAAATTTACTTAAAAAAATGTTGATATATCAACTAATTGTTTTGTTTGCAATTATAAAATCAGGGATTTTTCAAAATAAGTATTTGAATATTTGACAAACATGGCGTATTTTAATAATGGTATATTGTGAAACTGTATCTACAGAACTATCGATAAAAAAGGAGAAAAAACTATTATGCCTAAAGGAAAATTGTCGTCTGCAGTCATGATGCTTCTGCTTGCAGCAGTAGGAATCATTTTTATTATCGCAATGGTCTGGTTTTTTGAACATTCCGCATTTGTGAGGACGATGTTTTCCGGAGATTCCAGTGAAGTGGTCGGAGAAGTCGCTCAGAATTCTCCCGCCAGTATTGCCGCCAGGACCAAGATGGCCGCGTGGATCTCCATGTTGATTTTTTCTGTGATCACCGCTCTGCAGCTGTTGGCATTCGGTATCGGTTATGTCGTTGTACGGGGTATCAGGCTTTCTGAGGAGTCCGTAAATGTGAAACTGAAACAGCTGGAAAATGCCGGGATCTTTTTTGATGTGCCGCTGTATGTCGGACTTTTCGGTACAGTTTCTGCGTTCCTTGTGATGACATTTTCGCCGCAGAGCAGCCGTCTTATCGCTTATTCTTCGACTTTGATAGGGATCATATTCAGTTTGCTGCTGAAACTTACAATGGAATATCCTTTCCGCAGAAAACTTCTCCGGGACAGCGACGGAAAATAAGGAGGCTGTAAGTGAACAGAGCGATCCTCATAGTTATTTGCGACTTTCTGGTGTCAGCGATGCTGTCGATGATGACCGGAATGGTTCCCGCCCACACCGGTGGAACCGGTGTCGGGCTGGATGAGCGTACCACACGGCTGCTGCTGGGGAACTTGAACTGCGCCAGCGGGAGCTGGATAACCTCAGACG
>JAFVRT010000055.1 GCA_017504125.1 Lentisphaeria bacterium | reverse complement strand
TGAACCTCTGGAATCAGACTTCACTCCGGAGTATCTGTTTTCCAGAGCAGCCAAAGTAAAGGGGTGTGTTAAAAACTTTATCATGGACAACTCTGTTGTCGTAGGTATCGGTAATATATACGCCACAGAAACTTTGTTCATTTGCGGCATAGATCCACGGCGTACTGCATCAACATTGACCATGGACGAATGTACAAAAATAGTCAAACATGCCAAGATCCTGCTGCGGAGAGCCATTGAAGCCGGCGGTACCACCATTTCAGATTTTCTCAATGTAGACGGCAGCAAAGGTGAATTTGTCAATGCGCTGCAGATATACGGCAAAGCCGGAGAAAAATGTCCGGCGTGCTGTACGGTGATTGAAAATGTCAAACTTGGCGGCCGTTCATCGGCCTATTGCCCGCATTGTCAGAAATAATTTCAAATAAGGTTTTCGATCATACATGAAAAAACGACTTTTCTATCTTGCGGCCGCGGCTGCCTCCATACTGAACTTTTCCGGTTGCGGCACAGCTCCCAAGGCCTCTCCGGCACTTTCTGTATATTCTCCGGAACCTGCGGCTGAATATTGCATGCTTTACCGCGGAGTAAACCGTTTCAAACTTCACCCTGACCGTCAGTACGCTGTTTTCAACAACATGCCGATACAACTGCCGGTCGCGCCTTCATACGGGAAGAACCGCATTTATCAGGTAGTTCCCATAGTAATGAGCGGTATCATAGATCCTCTGATGACCGGTGCGATCCCCTTCCGGAGTGTCAGACGGATTCTTCTTGATCCCGGTCACGGAGCTCATGACAGCGGTGCCGTCGGCCAGATAAGCCGGGAAAAACATCTGAATCTGCTTTTGGCTCAGGAAATCCGCAAAACTTTGACGCGTCAGGGGTTCCAGGTTGTAATGACCCGCAGTCAGGATACATTTCTTTCTCTCCCCGACCGGGTGGCTCTGATAAAAAAACACAAGGCGGATATCTTTATTTCCATACACCACAACTCCTCCCGCAACAATCCCCAGGCGGCGGGGATCGAATGTTTCGCCAGACGCTTTCCCCGTCCTGAGGACACCATGCTGGCAGTATTGCTCCAAAGAGAACTTATCCGCTATACAGGAAGTGTCAACCGTGGAGTCAAATTCGCCAATTTCGCTGTTCTGCGAAACAATCCGGTACCTTCAGTCCTGATCGAAGCCGGTTTTATCAGCAATAAAAGCGAAGAAAAACTTCTGGCTGACCCAAGACGGCACCGGGAAGCTGCCAGAGCAGTAGCGGCTGCGGTTACTGCCTATGCAGAACTTGCCAAAGGACGCTGAGTTCAAAGTGATGCGAGAAAGTCCCGGTGGATCTTTTTGTCGCAGTAGGGATCATCTGTTCCGGCAAGTTCTTCTTTCGTATAACCGGAGTATAAGCCTTTCACGGTCACTCTGCCGTCAATTTTCACGAACCGGATCCGCCATGTCCGGTAGCCAAGTATCTGTTCCTGCCCCGGAATGCCTGAAATACGCTGTCTTGCCGGAGTTCCTGACTGCAGCGTAAGCTGGATCCTGGCAACATCTCCCAAATCAGGTCCGCCGCAAAGGAGAAGTTTATTGATTTGCCTTTGAGCTTCCGGCAGGATCACCAGTTCCGGAACATCGGGAACCATATCGCGCCACCCGGCTTTGGAATCAGAAAAAGAGTCCGCTTCCGGGATATAAGGCTTTATATCCAGGATCGGCGTTCCATCCAGAAGGTCAAAATTACGGATGAAAACACGCAATCCTTCGATCTTTACCAGTTCAACCGCAGAAAGGCCTACCGGATTGGGACGATAAGGTGAACGGCTGGCAAAAGTTCCCACCTTGCGGTCGATCCCGTAAGGCGGCATGACCTTGGGTTTCCAGTTGGTATTGCGGTCAAAGACGAACAGCAGCCATATCCTTTGGAATCCTTCAAGGTCTTCAAGAGCCTGTTCGTAGTTGCAATTTGGAAAAAGTTCCACAAATCCCTCATTGCGGGCATAAACACTCTGTCTGGGAGCCTGCTGAGGGAATTTCCCGCCGCCGCGAACCAAACCGATAGCCTTGAAATTGTAATCCGGTATTTCCATGCTATAAAATAGTACCGGAATCAGGTAAATGCAAGCCGAAACAGTATTTTTATTCTTTCAACACAGTTGTTCGGATTGTTTGATAAAGGTTTCCTGCGACTCCGGAGTCAACTCGACAAAACGGGAGTTCCATCCGCAGACACGGACTTGGAGATTACTGTATTTTTCCGGATCGCGCTGAGCTTCGCGGAGCATGCCGGCATCAAAAATATTGAACTGCAATCCGCTGCCGCCTCCGGCAATGAATGTACGGATTATCGACACCAGTATCTGCACTCCTTCCTGCCCCTGTACCGATGTGGGATGCAGCATGAGATCAAGGCATGTACCGTTAGGGAATTGGCGCATATCGATCTTCAAAACCGATTTCATCAAAGCTGTGATCCCTTTTTTATCCATTCCGACAGCGGCACACATATTCTTGGATAAAGGTTCTCCAGCCAGTCTGCCTGACGGGAAAGCTCCGTATGTTCTGCCGCTCTCCACCACCATCTGTCCGAAAAGCGCGGGGAAGAAATATCCTCCACGCCCGTTGGGCAGGGTAAAAAGTTCTTTTGAAACAAACCCGGCAAGTTCAACCGCGATATCATCTGCTCCGGGATCATTGTTTCCCCATTTGGCAACCTTTCTGATGACTGTATCCCGCAGCTTTTCAAACCCCTGCCAGTTGGCTTTGAGGATCTCGCGCAGCTGCGGAACAGTACAAAGTTTTTTCTCATACACCAGATAACGGATCGCAGCCAGAGAATCGGCAGCATCGGCGATACCGGAAATCACACATCCGGAACTGTTATACTCCGCCCCGGCATCACTCATATCCCTTCCCCGCGCCATACAGGAGTCAAAAGTACCGGAAAGCAGCGGCGCGGGCAAAGCATATTTCCATGCCATGTCGCAAAGTATCTGCTGTTCCTGCATATAAATACATGACCGGTGCAGTTTTTCCTTGCAAAGCGACATAAATCCCTCAAAGGAATCAGGTTCTTCTCCGGAATCCAAAGCGTTCAGCACCGCAGCAGCCAGCCGCAGGTGATTGCCGCCTGAACAGGATATTTCCTTACCTGCCACCGCAGGTTCATAACAGCCTATGGGAATGAAATTCGCGGCATCTTCCGGCTTGCGGCCGTGACGGATCAAACCTGCCACCACCACATCGTAATTGAGGAACACGATCCCGTTGCGCCCGGAACGGATAGACTCCGCACAAAGTTCCGCAATATCACGGGGCATATCTTTTTTCACCAGCACGGAGTATTTTATGTCCACGATATCAAGTTCATAGTATGCTTCAAGACCCAACCGGGAAAGCTCATTGAAATCAGGTCCGAAGCAAAAGTTTTTTCCAAACCTTTTCCCTTGATAACGGGCATAAAAAGCCATAAGAAAAAACTTTATCAATTCTTTTGCGGAATTTTTATCCAATATGCCTTTTGCGATATCATTACGCAAAAAATCGACATATATTTCATCGAAGCGGCCCATTGTCCGCACTTCCACATTGGCGAATTCAATGGCATCATGGAACACATAAGCCAATGCAAAGGCTTCGTGAAGCGATTCCGGAGCTCTTTCCGCAATGGCCGCATAGACCGGATTATCATTGATAACAGCCACTCTGCGGCAGAACTCTGCCAGAGCTTCGTAAACCATTTTTACCGCTTTGTGAAAAGGTGAATTTCCTGCTTCAGCCCTTTTTATCAATCCGGGCAAACCGAGTTTTGCGATATTTTTCCAATCCGGCGCAGCGTGGCTGCGGTCGATCATCCAGCCGCAGCCGTGTTCTCTGCTCTGTCCGTAACTTACTACACCCGGTATCTTTTTTTCCGCATCGGCAAACCCGGAATACATATCTTCAAGCAGCATATCAAAAGTCTGGAACTTGCCGGGGAAAGGATTGTATTTTTCAACTGCCACCGGGGCGTGGCGCAGTATGAGAGAGATCAAAAATGCCCTTGCAAGAAGCCTTTCTTC
>JAFVRT010000054.1 GCA_017504125.1 Lentisphaeria bacterium | reverse complement strand
TCAGGCCTGGAAAAACAATGACGGAGTCGATCTTTTCAATGTCGGCGGACGCTTTTCCAGAAATCATAACGCCTTTGATCTCGTCAAAGGGGCAAAGTGGAACGATACCACCTATTTTCAGTTCAATCCGAAATGGAACACCAAATACATCGATTTCCTGACCACCAAAGGCAAGGCAAAAGTTCTGCACACCTCTGAAATCACTCTGCGCAACAACAATACCGGAAAAATTTCCAGAACGACCCAGGTGTTTGCAGCCAAGGCGACTCCGATCGATAAGGTCGCCAACCGGGAATTCTATACCCTGTACAATGCAGCAGCAAATGAAGTGATCGGAATGCGTTCCGGTAAAGAGATCAGGATCAATGCAGCAGCAGCGGTTTCAGTACTTCAGCTTGGAACCGGCTCTGCCATACAGTATGTGCTGCGGGTCGTCAATGATGCTGATGCTCAGTTTGTTGTCGATGGTGTGAACAATGGACAGAAAGTGTCTGCAAATTATGTCGTTCCGGTGATCGAAGCTGCTCTCAAACAGCTTTCTCAAAAGATCCGGCGCGGAAATAATATCGAAATAGAAAAAAGTGCCGGAAATTTTGGATTTGAAATTGAGCTTACTCCTTCGATCAATATCAAAGCCGCCAGACTCAATGTCAAGGTCAGCAACAGGTCACTTATCGGTTACACTTCTGACGGTTCCCCCCGGATCCAGCAGGAGGCTGTTGTGGAAAGCGATTTCATGATCTCCAATGCCGGAACCAGACTGGCCATCGGCGGCATTGAGAAACGCAGCGTTATGCGGGTTTCCGGCGGGATCCCGCTGCTGAAGGATCTTCCTTTGCTGGGATGGATCTTTTCGACCGAAACTGAAGCCACCAAGCGTTCACAGCTGCTGGTCGTGGCTGAAGTCGTGCCTGAAACTGCCGCCGACAGTTACAAAGAAAGCGTTGACAAGGTCAGGAAATCTCTTTCCAAAGCCGGAGAGAGCAACAGTTTCGGTTACCGTCAGTTCCTGATCGATCCGGAACGGACGAAGTAACATTGTAAAAGATAACGGGACTTCCGCTGTGAAAATAGGAAGTCCCGTTTTTTTTGTCTGTAAAAAAGTGTCAGAGTATCAATTTTCCCAATAACGCGGCCAGAGCGAATTCGGTACGCAGGATCCTTGAACCGAGGGTGATGCCATGGAAATCATGCTCTTTCAGAGTGCTGATCTCGTAATCGGTGAAGCCGCCTTCCGGACCTAAGGCAAGAGTTACAGGAGTTCCGTGAAGCGGAACGGGGGATTCCCCGGCAGGATCTCCGAAAAGTCTGATGCTTGATCCGGCGATTGATTCCAGTTCATCATCGGCAAATATCTTGAAGCGGCGGTGGAAAAAAAGTTCCGGTTCCACCGGATCGGCGGCCTGTTCCATGGCAAGGGTTATTTCTTCGTTGAGATTTTCCGGCAGAAGTCTGGAACTTTGCCAGTAGCTTTTTTCTACTTTGAAGGTATGGATGAAGTGGATCTTTTTTATCCCCATGGAAACTGCGCTGTGGATCACTTTGCCGAAGGTTTGAGGACGCTGCAGCGCAATGACCAGAGTCAACGGCGGCGGAGGCGGCGGTTGAGATGCTGCAGAAAAATCAACGGTCACGCGGTCAGAGGCAATGGCGATCACTTCAGCGGTGCCGCATAAGCCGTTGCGGATCCCGGACTTCAGTTGTTTGCCCACTTCTATATGGATGAAATCTTTCAGCCGTTCAAACCTTCTGCCGGTTATAACGGCTTGATTTTCTGAAACAAAATCTTCTTTTTGCAGCAGGAGCATATTCATTTTTTCTGTTCTTTCAAGGCTTTCAATGCGTACTTCAAATTACGCTGACATCTTTTTTCTCCGGGATTCAGTTCACAGGCGATGCGGAAAAATTTTACTGCCTCCGCATAGTTTTTTTCAACCAATGCCGCCATGCCTGAGTAAAAAGCTGTATACAATGGGGAACGCAGTTTGAAAAATACTGCACAACGCCTGTACAAATTGGCCGCCGCAGCCCGGTCATTATATTTTTTCAAGTGATATTCGGCTCCCGTGGTGAAGATTTTTTGAGCAAAATCCACAGGCAGGGAAAAGGCCAGATGGCTGTATGGCAGCATGTAGATCGTGTTCAAATAGCGGATTCCTTCATCCGGTTTATTATGCTGAAAAAGTATAAGCCCCTGCAGGGCAAGTTTGAAGATCTGTATCAGACGGTTGAAATTCGGCGGATAATGGGGCATTTCCAGAAGTTTTTCTTTGCATATTTCAATTGCTCCGTCAAAATTTTTTTCCAGATAACGGTTGTGTGCCGTACTTATAACGGCAGAGAAGTTAGGGGTTTTCAGCGCAATTGAACGGGCGGTAACACTTTGGGGATTTTTCCATACCGGAAGATAAAGTTCTGTTTTATAAAGCAGGCCGCCGCAATATAATATCCCCATGGCCGGCAGCCAGAGGCCGAATGCACTTTCTTTCGGAATATTCAGTTTGAGCAGAAAAGCAGCTCCGGCGAGAAGAAAAAGCGACGGCAGATAGGAATAACGGTCAGCGAAATCTGTATTGCCGACTCTGATGAATCCCACCACCGGGATCAGTATTACAGCAAAACATACCAGAACGGGGAGTACTCCGAAAATAACGGCGTCCCGGAGTTCCTTTTTTCGTGCCAGCAATGGAGTAAAGAGCAGGACAACAGGAATAAGTGTCATCCAGCGGGGATCGGTTGCCGGGTTGTAATAGGGGTACAGCGGAAAAAGATTGCCGGGCAGAAAAGTACGGAGAAAATAATTGCCGTAGTTGTAAAGAACAGTTTCAATTTTGAGCGGCAGCGATGCGGCGGCAATTTCGGAATGTGCTGCGTTTGACAGAATTCCGGGAAGATGACACAGCAGATATACCAGAAAGATCCCAACAGGAACAACCAGATGTTTCAGATAAAATCTCCATTGAAATTTTTTGTGTTCGATCCAGATGAGTGCCGCTGCCGGAACGAAGAAAAACATCCACATCGGCTTGGCAAGAAAAGAAAGTACAAGAAATATTCCGCTTTGCCACGACACTTTATCTTTACGCATATCACGGAGAAACAGC
>JAFVRT010000053.1 GCA_017504125.1 Lentisphaeria bacterium | reverse complement strand
GTCGCAGGCAGAAACGGTACTCTCGGCAAGATCCCGTGGCGTTATGACGAATTCAAAAAGACTATTGAAACATTGAAAAAAATCCGCTTTACCCGTTTCAAACACAACTTTTTCTATCTCACCACCGGGGGAGGGGATATTGACTGGTTCAGCGATGCGGATGCCAAAGCATCAGCAAACAACTTTGCCATCGCCGCCCGTATCGCCAAAGAAACCGGTATGAAGGGTATCCTTTTTGATATCGAAGAATACGGAAAAAAATGCTGGCGGTATAACAGCCTTGAGGTGAAACAGCCCTATTCGCTTACGAAGCAGATGGTGCGCCGCCGCGGACAGGAGATCGGAAAAGCCATGTTCAGGGAATTTCCGGATATGATCCTCTTTATGCCTTTCATGTTTTCCTATAAACACGCTTTGAGTCTGGCGTTCATCAACGGTCTGCTGGATGTCATTCCTCCCGGTGCCCGGATAATTGAAGGCGAAGAAAACGCCGGATATGCCGCCAAACGCCCCGGAGATTACAAGGATATACGCTGGTGCGTTGAACGGGTCAGGATCAATGATGCTGCCCCTGAAAACCGTGAAAAATTCCGCCGTCAGGTCGAACTTGCTCCTGCGTTTTACATGGACGCGATTTTTGCCCATGAGTCCCGCAAGGGCCGCTATCACAAGAATCTGCAGCCGGAAATCAATGCCGGAGCCTTGCAATTTTTCCGCCGTAATCTGGCAGCTGCGGTCGCAGAAACTCCGGAATATATCTGGTGTTACAGCGAAAAAGGAGCTTTCTGGGATCATAAATACCATAAACAGATGACTGCCACATGGGAAAAACGCTATCCCGGAGTTTCTCAGATCATGCTTGGCATGAAGGATCACAGCCTTATCAAATACAGCGATGCGGAAAATCTGCTGAAAAACGGTCAGTTCAAGGAAGCAAACAAAGATTGGAATTTCTGGCAGATAGAAAATGACCGTAAAGTTCCTGCTCCCGGAACCGGTAAGGTTGGCAACGGTATCTGTTCAATGAAGGGTATGACTTCCGGATGTTTCACCCAGAACATTCCGGTCAAACCCGGAGATATGCTTTTGTATCGCGTGCGTTACAAATTCAGTCCGGCTGGAGAAGGTACTGCCGCATTCGCTATCGCTTGCCGGGATGCCAAAGGCAAATGGGTGAACTTCAATAAGAACCGCAGTGTCAATCTGCCGGTCACCAAAGATTACAAATACAGCAGTATGCTTTTTACGGTTCCTGAAGGTACTGCCGCTTTGTCCGTTCAGCTTGGAGGCGGTTGTCAGGGCAAGAACGGCGAAGTCATCTTCTCTGAAGCATTGCTGATCAAACTTTGATAATGTTTTCAGGCCGGGAACACCTTTAGAACTGCAAGGCGTTTCCCGGCCTGAATTTTATCCGGTTCCCTGGTGTTCTGAAGCAGTTTGGGAGCGTGCGGCAGATCCGGTCGTCCGGTAAAGTTGACTCTGTTTTCGGTTATAAGTCCGGTTGGGGGTATGGTCATTGCTCCGGTTCAAAGCAGGGCAGGGAACGGAGCTCCTTTATCGTGTGATCCGGAGCGATATTTACTTCTTCAAAAACCGTTCCGTCCGGCAATACTGAACGGACATGCAATGATCCGTCTTCACAGGCATCTACCCGGAAAGCTGAAAGCTGCGGCATCTGCCGCCGGTTGGGACCGCAGCATGTCAAAACCGGAAAAATATAATCTTTTCCGCTTTTTTGTGGGGCGGCAGGCATCTTGAATGCGGCAAGCTGACTGCTTCGGGGAAAACTCCTGGTGTAAATATGTGTATGACCGGCCAACCAGAGATCGACAGAAGACTCCGGTGTGTGTCCGCAGAAAAATTCATCAGTCATATCCTGAAGCCAGTAAGGCATGGTAGCTGCTCCGTCGTACTGCGAAAATGATGCGCCATGGGCCAGTACGATACGGCGGCGGGCTGAACGCCATTTTTCAGAATTGACAGCCTGTTTGACAAAATTCTTTTCATTTTCAAGAAATATTTTATCGAGATTGTACCGGCTGTAATATTTGCCCCGTGGTGATTCTGCTGCCCGGTTTTCCCAGGCATCAAGCATCAGGAACGCAGTATCTCCGAAACGGAAAAGACGGTACGAAAGTCCGGATTCATCACCGTGTTGTTCGCAGAAACTGTCGGGTTCCGGGCCCCGGAGTTCATGATTGCCGCGGAGCATGACTACAGGTTTTTCCTCCCCTGCGGCACCATGGACTGCCGGAAAAAAATCGTGTTCCATCCGGTATGTGGAATAACGGGAATTTATATCGCCGCCGAAAACCAGAAAGTCGCATGTGTCCGCTCCGGCAGATCTCAGCACTCCCTGCAGAAGCTGCTTTTGGAGTTCCGGGACAAATTGGGTGTCAGCAGTAAAACAGAAACTGAATTGACTGCAGCTGTCATCGACCGGTGAATGGAAATGAAAGATCCTGCTCCGGTGTTTGCGATCCGGGTCTGCCGGATCTGTCATCACGGCTCTGAATTCATACTCTGAGTCCGGCTGCAGATTTTTCAGAAAAAATTTGTGCAGAGATCTGCGGCATATCAGTCCGTTATCGTGATCCCACAGCAGCTGCCATTGCGAAGTGTTTTTGATCCGGTATTCAATGCCGCTTCCAACATTGCCCACAGTACGCAAAGTTATGCTTACACTTTGACTGTCAGGGTGTCCGATAATGGGGGCAACGGGCAGGCAAGGAGCCTTGAAATCATTTTTTCCCAGTACTTTACAGCAGAACTCCGTGCCTGGGGAACCTGGCATGATATGTACTTCAAGATGATTTTTACCCTTCCTGACCGGAATCAGAAAAGCATGGTTTGCCGGAGATAATTCATCGTAGATCGTTCCTTCTTCCAGAGTGGAGCAGCAGAGCACTCCGTTGCAGACGGCTGTGAATTTCCTCATGCAGCCGATCCCGATAACGGCAGAACCATTTTCCAAAGCGGTAAAATCAGTTGAAAAAGTTACTTCACCTTTTACCGGGATCCTGACTTTGCCCGTACAGAAAAATTCTGCCGGAGAACTGTTTTTACGCGTTCTGTACCATACATTGCAGAAGTTCAGAGGAACCGGACCGGAAAAATAAAATTTACGCAGAAGCGCAGGTGAAGAACCGTACAAAGATTGTTTTTTCATCGACCGTTACTTTCAAGATATCAGTTTGCTGTTATGGGGATTAATATACATGTGGACAAATGATTTTTCAAGGCAGAAGGACACCAAACCTCGTGTTTTTCCGATGTTTATGATTTATGCTTCAAAAGATAAAAAAGTGCTTGAATATATCGCAGGAAGTTTGAAAAAACAG
>JAFVRT010000052.1 GCA_017504125.1 Lentisphaeria bacterium | reverse complement strand
GTTGATCCGTCATCGACTACGATGATCTCACAATTGGGATAACTTTGGCTCAAAAGGGAGTCCAGGCAAAATGGCAGATAGTTTACCCGGTTATAGGCGGAAACTCCTATGGTGATAAGCGGGAATTGTTCCTTGATACAGGCACTCATGGATTTATGTCCCATAAATTAAAACATTTTACTTTCTTCAATGGCAGTTTCGAGGAATTTATCCCCTGTTCCGGGCGCAAAATGGGTTGCGCCGAAGGAACTTTCGTAGCCGCCGCGGGGAAATTCAAGAGCCAGAGGCAGATAACCGTTATAACCGCCGGTAATGGAAATCAGCACCGCTTCGGGATTGGCTTCTTTCAAACGCAGGGATATCGCACTCAGGACTTCAAAAGGCATTCCGGCAAGCACCATGTCGCCCAGCCGGAGCAAGCGCAGAGGCATAGTGAATTTTTTTCCCGGATAGCTGCGGGCAAGAAAGCGCGAGTCGATATGGAACGGCAGATCCTGAGATTGATTTTTTTCTGCTTCGGCATAGTTGCTTTCGGCGTTTTCATAATCCAGTTCCGGCGGCAGTTCCACCGGGACATCCACGACTTTTACCGCAACGGTATGCTGTTTGTCTTTTTGGAAAAAGAGTTCATTCTGCTGCAGCGTAAGTGCCAGGATCCTGCCTATGGTATCTCTGGAATTCACCTTGTTCTGCTGTTTCTGTAAGCCTTGGCCGCGCAATCTCGGAACCGTATCTCCGGCCGCTCCCAGCATGAAAAAGCCGGGACAGCCGAAAAGCTCCTCGATATGTTTTTTGAAATACCATGGGTAATCACCGGAGATCTTATAACTGTCGATACCTCCTGTTACCGGATGACAACCAATGCTCGCCAGTATCGCTTTGGGGCCGCCGGGAGTGATGAAACGCCATGCACTCAGAGTATCATCATATTTCTGAAACACCAACTCATCGGCATTGTCAGGATAGGTGTAGCTTTCCTGGATCGTTCCGTCCTTTTGAATGGTACGGCGGTTGAACATGATCCCCGGAACCGGAACTTGCACATGTTCCAGCGTACACTCCTCCATCGAGTTCAATGCCGCTTCTGCTGCATCGAGCATTTTTTCATGCCACAACTGGCGGTATTCAGAATCCTCAGGGTGATCGCCGTAGGCAAGTTTTCCGTCTTTCAAATATATGAAATACCCTTCAAAACCCGGAGCAAAATGAGTGTGGGAACCGCTTATCCATACCCGGTCGGCAGGAATATTGAATCTTTCTTCAATAATGGGGTATATTTTTTCACATTCGTTTTTGTCGATACCGAGAATATCTGCTGTGATGATGAGTATTTCTTTGCCGTCTTCCCCGGCAATGGCCATCACTCCGACCTCTATCGGTTCTTCAACTCCGCACGAAAGTTCTGTGCGGGAGGCGTAGCCGCGCAGCATGGAATCTCTGCCGGGCAAAGTAAACCGTTTTGCGACCCCCAGTTTCATATGGCAAGATAATCCTTGATGAATTTGATGTATTCCATGTCCTTGAAGGCAGCATAAATGCCGTCGCCGGTGTTGGGATACTCTACTGCGAACATACCGGAACGCAAAGTGTCCTTCAAATGGCGCATGACCTCGGTCGTATTGATATGTCCGTCAGAAAGACGGCAGCCGCAGTAAGAACGGTCGGGAGTCTTGCTGATGATGAGCATGTTTTTCAAGTGAGCGTAATAGATCTTGTCGCCTACAGTGTCAAAGACTTTCTGGATGCTGTTGCAATTGGGGTTGATGATGATATTGCCGTGATCGTAATTAACTCCAACTGCATCGCAGCCGGCCATGTCCAGCAGTTTGCGGCAGGGATCGGCAAGGTCATGAAGATAGGCATTATGGGTTTCGAGGGCGATAAGGACTCCCAGTTTTTCCGCCTCCGCGCCGACGGTTTTCAAGCCTGCGGCTGCGCGTTCATAATCATCCTCCGCAGCGGCTCCGCTGCCGTTGTGGGCGTAGTCGGTCCAGACCACATTTTCCGGCATGATCGCACCGGTAAAAAAGTTCATGACCTTTGTTCCGCATTCTTTAGCGGCCCAGTTCAGGAATTCGAGATAACTTTCCTCATCCTTTCTGACTTTGTCTGCTTCGCCGCGGCAGTAGTCAAGCACGCCGCCGAAAACGATCTCTTTTTCCGGATGTGCATTTTTCCATGCGGCGATAAAGTTCTGATATTCTGCCTGAGTCATGTCTTCAAATCTGTAGAGCCAGCGCAGTTCGACGCCGTCGTAACCGGCTTTGAGTGAAAGATCAAGAAATTCTTCAAGACGGCCATTACCTTCAAAATAATTTACATGGAGCAGGGTTTTCATAGCATATTTTTCCTTTTTTGAAAAAGTGTTTTATTGTAATTCAGAAATATTTTCAATGACTTTACGGAATGCGTCCGCATGTTTTCTGATCGCTTCTTTGTCGAAGTGTTTGAACCAGGGAAGGTGGAACACCCGATTGCAGAAGTTTTCAGTAACCGGCAGGGCCCCCCGTTTTTGACGCAAGTCACGCTGTCCGAATGCGATAACGGTAGGTTTGCCCTGATTGAAGTAATCCAGATCGTGAAAGAGCGGATGCAGGTGCATCGGCGGATTGCATCCGGCGAATGTGAAGACGCCTTCGGCAGTTACTGCTTCACAGAATTTTTTACAGCTGACTTTTTGCTGCAGATCTTCGGAGATATACCCCTTGGCAGCGTACCAGCCGCCTTTGGTGATGCCGGAGTCTTTGGCCGGACGGATGGCCTTGAGTCCGGGGATATCCTCCAGCAGATCACAGAAGTAATTCATCGCTTTATCGATTTCGGCAATGCGTTCATCATAGTGTTTGAGCTGGACTCTGCCCATGGCGGCACAGGTTTGATTGATCCGGTATTTCACTCCTCCGATGGGGAGTCCCTGATATTTCTGAAGTGCCGGATTGGTT
>JAFVRT010000051.1 GCA_017504125.1 Lentisphaeria bacterium | reverse complement strand
TCATTGCGGAAAAGATTCTGCGAGGCACATCCGGCACCGCTCAGCATGGCACCGATGACCAAAGCTCCAATGATCCGCGGCAGGCGCAGCTCCAGCAAAACTGCAGCTGCCGCAGAAGAAATATCTTTTCCGCAGAACAACTGCAGCAGTTCAGAAAATCCAGTCGTTCCTCCGCCGATCCCCCATGAAAGAAAAAAACAGATTATAATCGCTGACAGCAAAAACTTCACTTTAGACTCCGGCAGCGATTTTTACTCTGAAGCGGTCATCTCTGGCACTGAGATCAAGGGCCTGTTCTGAAGTGAGATGAGAACTTTTCACATTGACAAGATATGATTTCACCAACTGTTCCGCAGCGGTCATTTCTTCATCGGTGGGACGGCAATAAGGCTGTCCGGGCACGGGGATATAACCATCGATATGAAAAGGGATCTCAGGAGAAATAGAAGCTATAAATCTTACACACCCTTCCAACTCATCAAGACCGACGAACCGGGGGATATATACCATATTGGCCGCCATAGTCATTCCACTATCAAAAGCCTTTTGAAAATTGTCATATATCAATTGTTTGGGACGGCCGGTGATCTGTAAATGCAGATCATCGCTCCACGCCTTGAATCCTACATTGGCTCCGTCAAGAAACGGCAATGGCAATCGCGAACCATTGGTATGACCGAGTTTGGTTTCCGCGCCCAATTCGTTTTTTGCAAAACAGAGCATTTCTTCCAATTCAGATGCGACGGTGGGTTCTCCGCCCATAAAAAAAACTTTGGCAGGAGCCAATTTTTTCAATACGCTTTTCTGTTCTTCCACACTCAAAAAACGCTCAGGTTTCGGAGTGGAAAACCCTGGCTTCCCTTCCGCTCCGCTGCGGAGCTTGTAGCTGCAATATGGACAGCGGAAAGTACACCCCCAGTTATGCAAAGTGGCAAAGTTGTACTTTTCATTGTAAGTTATACGATAAAAAGCCATATTATCCGGATATCCTTTTTTTAAAATATTCAATTCCCTCAACCGGGGCTGCCCCCTCCACCAGAAAACGGCGGGGAACAGGAAAAACTTTTTTATTTTTCACGGCACTTACCTTGTTCATCCCCGGCCTTTTCATTATTTCCTCTGCGCTGCCGCAGTTTTCGACATAAAAAATGATCTCCGGATCCCGGCGGATTATTTCCTCACTGCTTACAAGTGAAGTTTTTTCAAAAATACTTTCTGCGCCGGCAGCAGCAAGTAAATCTCCGGAGTAAGAGTTTTTACCTGCTCCGCGGTTGCGGGAATAAAGTTCAAGATAAACCCGGCGCGATGCAGCCTGCGGATCAGGCTTCCAAAGTTTTTTGCGGAATTCAGCAGCCAAAACTGCAGATTCTCTTTCTTTCCCTGTCAATTTACCAAGCCGAAGCATCAACTCCGGCAGCTCTTTGAGCCGCAAAGATTTTATTTCAAAGATCTTTATTCCGCGTCTGGCAAGATGAGCCGCCGCGCTGCGCTGATACTCCCATATTATGACGCAATTTATTCCAAGTTCCAACATCCGTTCTGCCGACAGCACAGCCCCCTTGCCCACCAGCGGAGTACCTTTGGCGGCAAATGGCAGACTGTATTCATCAACAGCGGCCGGAGCACATTGCAACTGATTGAGTATGCATACTGCCGCGCTGCTCACCGCACAAATACGGAGTTCAGCCACCCGTGGTTTTTCTCCGGAGCATCCGGAAAAAATCAGCAAAGCAATCACTCCAACTGCAATACGCATATAAACGCTCCATCTAATATTACTATTTTTATTTTCGTAATAATATAACACTTGATGAAACATTTTTCAACCTCAGAAAGGAACAATGTCAGCCGTTCAGATCACATCTTGTCAGCTTCATCTGCAATATGGTCAAAACTTCCGGATCGGAATCCGGCAAGATCAAGAGTTATTTCAGAAAAACCGTTTTTACGCAGTTCATTTACGATCCTCTGCCGTTCTTTAAAAAGCAAGTGGAAATTATCAGCATTGACCTCTATTCTGGCCAGATCGCCATGAACTCTCAAACGCAGATCCGCATCAGCAGGAAGAATGGAACGCAAAAATTCTTCTCCTTTGCCAGTTCTGCCGATCTTTTCCGCCGTAAGCCGGGTACCATACTCAAAACGGGTAGCCAAACACGGGGAAGAAGGTTTGGCTGCGATTTTTATCCCCATACTTGCGGCCAATTCCCGTATCTGCACTTTGCCAATCCCCAATTCGGCCAGCGGAGATACGACAGAGAGTTCCTTCAGAGCTTTGATACAGGGACGATAACTTGCAAGGTCATCCGCGTGCGTTCCCTCAAACAGCAGTCCAATACCATATTCTCCTGCCTTTTTCAACATGGATTCAAAGATGAAACGCTTACAATGATAGCAGCGATCGGGATGATTATTCCTTACCTCATCCAGCATAAGCACATCGCAATCAACCAATTCGAGCGGCACTTCGAACCCGGCGGCAATTTCTCTTACATCCTCCATATCCCGTTTG
>JAFVRT010000050.1 GCA_017504125.1 Lentisphaeria bacterium | reverse complement strand
TTTCCGGTTTCATAGCCCAAAGCACTTATCCATTGCAAAAGTTTGTTCAATTCCGGCCCCGGTATTTGCGGAGTCCTTGAGAGGATCCACAAATGAGCATAATCTTTGCCTGTTACTACAGCCATTTTATAATCGTTGTCCAGCCAGATTATCTTATAAGGCGCGGCGAAAGAATAAGGAAATCTCACCCACAGACTTCCGACATCCGGACGGGAAGCGAACCATGCTTTTCCGGTAATTGACCGCAGTTTGCCATTTTTGAATCCGGAATTGACCACTTTCAGGGAGCCGTCCGGATTGACAGTATAGCGTGCAGTAATATTGTTCATGCCTTTTTCAAACCAGTTTGGCATGCGGGCGATCTCATACCATTTGCCTGCATAGCGGGAAATTTGAAAATCCTGAACTGCAGGGATCCCTTCAGTTGTTGAATTTGTACACCCGGAACAGAGCACTCCGGCCAACAGCATTGCTAAAAAATTCTTTTTCATAAAAAAACTCCTCCTGATTATCAATAATAATTTGGTCAAGTTTTTTTTCAAGAAATAATTGCAAAAATCATAAAAAAATCTCCTGCCCCGTCATCGGCGAAGCAGGAGATGCGTTTGGCTGTCGTGAAAATTATTTCAATATTATCAATCCCATTTTTTCACGCAGTACAACATCCGAATATTTACGGTCGGTGTCGGCATCAGGATCGCTCCAGCTGTTGATACAAAGTTTTTCATTGACCATACGCTGCATCAATATATCAAATGCAACTGAATTTCCGGAATACAGTGCAGTCGATATCTTCACTTTTGCGCCCCAGAATTCTTCATTTTCAATATGTTCCAAAGGAAACTTTGCAGAATTGAATTTCAGACCGTCCCGGTCAAAAGAACATACTTGCGGGAAAGAAGTTCCCAAAGGATCGGAAACAATAATAGAAATTTTTTCCGACATCAGATTTTCCGATACCACGCTGCGGGAACAATAAACTGTGAAAACAAGTTCATCTCCTTCTTTCTCTACCCGGAACCTGAAATTTCCGCAATCGGTTTCCGGATCTCCGGCATTAATCGTCCTGCAGTAAGTGCCCTTGGGGAATCCCGGCTTTCTTTTACCGGAACGGAGCTCAGGAAATGTCTTTTGCAACAGTTTCTTCAGATTTTTACGACGGTTCTTCAGCAATTCCGCAGAATATTTGTGGATCTCCGCTTCAGAATGATATCCGATAAAAATATCTTCTTCGCACAACTTTATCATTTCAGAAGTCAAATCCACGGATTCGCGGACAATATTTTCCATGATCATGAGAGCTCTCCTGCTGCCGTTGTAAAACTCCTGACGCTTCTGATAAAATTTCAATATCAGCCACGCACTTCTGAAGTTGATACCGACAGCAATGGCCCGGATAAGCTGTTTGTGCTGATCGCTGTATGCAGGGTACTTTTTAACCAGATCGCGGATAAGTTTCACTCCTTTATCCCAAAGACGGCTCATTTTTCCAGTCTGATCCACCGCTTCATCAAGGGGATAAGCAGCCAGACATCCGCCTATACAATCTCCGCTGTCGCCGAAACTCTGCCATGCCTCGGTCAATTCCTTCAGCGCAGCTTCCGGATACAAAGTCCAATTTATACCTGAATTGAAAGGTCCTTTGTACTGCAAACCGCGATTGACCGGATAAAGTGCATAGGCTCTGGAAAAATATTTCCAGCTTTGCTTTACCGTCATGAAATCTTTCCCGAATTCCATTTTGGCAAGTTCCTCAAGAAATCTGTCCGCAGATACCGGAAATTTATCTCTTGAAAGCTCCAATGCGGCCCGGTTCATCACTCCGGGGAAACAACCGAAATACCAGCTGTACATGACAGTATCGATATCATAATCCCTCATGATCCGGTATTTTTTGAAAAGGGTTTCAGGTACCGGGACCACCGGAACCGTCGCCATGGCATGATCGTTGGAAATCTGCATCTTGGCTCCCATGCGTGTTCCGGATTCCATAGCGCAGCGGGCAAGGTCTTTGAAACGCTCCGACGCGCCGGGCATGGCCTGCCAGTAATCGCCGCCGAAGATCTCCCTGCCCTGTTGTTTGACCTTGATACCGGATTCAAAATTATAAAGGAAGATCATTCCTTCAGGAAGGTGTCTGACACATTCGCAGAGCCAATCATATTTCATCTGAGCCGCGCTGTTGTAGATCCAGCAGACAAATTCAGAATCAGGAGCAGCATCACGCATTCCCTTGAACATGGGACCGAGAACATTGAGCATGACCTGCCACGGTTTCAAATCATGGCAGCGGGAGCATCTGTACGGATAAAATCCGCCGTAAAAACAACTGCACAATGCCTCACCGTAGGGAATGTTGATAACACCTCCCAGATGCGGCACATTGCTGAAAAGATTGAACATCTGCTGATACAAATGATCGTATGCGGTCTGACTGGAAGGACAGAAACACTTCATACTGTATCCCCAGTCCACGCCTTCCAGTTCCGGATGCTCTTTCAGCATATCGCTTTCACCGACAAAACCGGCAGGTTCAATGAAAAGCACGAATATCCTGATGCCGTACCGGCGGCAGCGTTCCACAGTTTCCCGCAATCGAGCCAACCGTTTTTCCATCTTGGCATCAGGAGCCTGAATGGAACTCCATGACACTTCCGAAAGCATCACCGTAAGCCAAAGTACATTTATACCTTCCCGTGCCAATGTGCTCAAATAAGGCTCCGGATAATAATCTGTATCAGATAGCAGTTCATCGATATCGTTGGGCGGACGGTGGGTCGGGCTGTAAAAACTGCGGGATATGCGGTTTTTTACCGTATATTTCAAGTGGTGGCTTTCTTTTTTCAAAAAAGGACCATACGCAGAATCCAGCAGACGGCAGAAATGGTATATTCCCCGCCGGACACCTTCGATACCGCCGGCAGCAATGGTTATTCTGTCATCTTTGATATGCAAAAATGCTTCTTCCTGTTCCAGAGAAGTGTCTGCAGCTGTTTCAAAAATAATGGTACCGTCCGGATTCACACCGTGATCCCCGGCAATCCGTTTCAGATCTGCGTATGCGGTTTCCAGTAAATTTTCCGGATCGGGAAAATTTTCAATGACACTCATGCCTTTTGACATATTGAGTGTATCGCCTCCCGGAGCATATTTCCCCTTGAAGCAAAAAGTTTTATTCGGTTTGGCAAATTCTGCTGCAACGATATCGGCAGTAGAACCTGCCGGTGCTGATGATGAAAAAAATCCCATTGATAGAATCTCCGTATTTTTTATAAATTTCCAAATTTCCGTCCTGCAGGAACCAGCAACGCCCGTTCAAAAAGTACTGCATTTTCTTTTTTGGAACCTTTTTTATAGGCAGGCCCCTGGAATTTGATCGAAACCCAGAGGTCATACAAATTCGGGTCATTTTCTTTATCAACGCCGTCAGCAAGAACATAAAGGCCCTTCAAATCAAATTGGGCATGCCAGTTCAGGGCATAGAAATAAGACGACGGCCCCATTTGGAAACGGACGATCTTGCGCCAGTGGAATTTTTCGTCATAAGTGGCTTCGATCCGGGTTCCGAACGCCTTTTTTCTCTGGTTATCATACACCCCGCAGCCGAGCATCCGGGTAAATTTTTCAGGATTTGAGCTGAACCACCCCAACACCCGCGGAAGTTTTGAATCAGGATCTTTGACATAACGGGTACTGATCCCGCCTTTGCGCTGGCGGGAAATCCCCAGAAAACGGATCGTTCCGGCAGGAAATTTTTTCAATTCTTCCGGAATATCAGTAAAAACCACCAGACTGTCTTCTATGGGAAGGCGAACTGCTTCTTCGATCTTTTTAAGTCTGGAATCGATAAGTCCGTATGACCGCAATACCTTCAAGCGGTTATCCAAAAGATTTTTCAACAGCATTTGCCGTTCTGCGGCAAACTTCGGATAAGCGGAAAAGGCCCGAACCAATGCATTGTCAAGCACATTCATTTCGCAAAGGATCCGCAATGCGATTTCCGGATTTTTATTTTTTTCCATTGCCTTTCGGACTATACTTTTACCTTTGCGGAGAAAATCTATCGTCAAGTGAGGGAGTTCCCGGAGATGCCAGGCACTCATATCGGCAGCGATCCTGCTGCGCTGTCCCTGCCGCAAATGTTCAAGATAAGCTCTCATTTCTGCGTGTGCCGCACCGAAATATCCCCGGCAATAGACATCCAGCAGTTTTTCCAGATCCTGTCCGGGATCAAAATACATTTGGGCAAGAACAAAATTTTTCAGACATTCGAATGCACTGGGATTACCGACCCGTACTTCAGACTCCATGAATACCCATTTTACACCGCAGCTGCGGAAAAATTTCACATCAGACGCAATGGCATCCACCGGAACC
>JAFVRT010000049.1 GCA_017504125.1 Lentisphaeria bacterium | reverse complement strand
CGCTTTGGTCATGGGGACGGGGAGTTCTGCGATCTGCCGCGCGGTTTGTGCATCACCGTAAAGCAGGTCGATCACATCGAAGGTCAGAAATTTTACGGAGTCTGCATAGGCTGCCAAAGGATCTTCCGCCAGGAATGTGTCGGTATGGGCCGTACCGGCAAATCCCCGGAAATATGCATGCAGCGAAGGCTTTATCATACTGACATCGCCCATATCGGTCGATGAAGGCCGGTAGATGCCTTTGGTGAAAGGGACTCCGGGGGCAATGATCTCTGCGTTATTCCGGTGTATTTCATCCAGGGCATCGTAAGATACCAGAGGCATGAAACCAAAAAGATTGTGAACCGTTGCCTGTCCGCCGAAAGCTGTCGCCGCCGCTTGTACACAACGGTCTACTTTTTCCGAGGCATCCTTTATGGACTCCGGTGTGCCGCCGCGGACTTGAAGTGTGTATTCTGCCCGGTCGGGGATCACATTGACGGCTTCTCCTCCGTAAGAAACATATCCGTGGATCCGGACATGATCTTCATCACGGAATGTTTCCCGCTGATAATCGATAAGCCCCAACGCAGCCCGCATCATGGAAATTGCATTGATCCCCCGTTCCGGATAAGCTCCGGCATGGGCGGCTCTGCCGTTGAATTCAAGGCGTTTCATCACAAATCCGTTGAAGCCGGAAGGCGTAAAATTACTGTTTCCGGCGTGGAGCATCACCGCTGCATCGATATCATCAAAAACACCTTCCGCGATAAGTTGGGATTTGCCGCCGAAAAATGTAAGTTTCCCCTTTTCGATGAGGCTTGCTATATAGGGCTGATTCTGACACTCCTCGGAAGGAGTGGCAATAAAGGCTATGGAACCGGAAAGATGCTGCAGTATTTCAGGCTGAGAAAGTATTTCTGCACACCCCAGCATGGCATTGAGTGCGGCATGGTGTCCGCAGGCGTGAGCGGCATGGGTTTCCGGATCTGCAAACGCGTGATTGGGAACGATCAGTCCGTCAAGTTCACCCAGAACCGCTATTTTCGGTCCCGGACGACCGGTATCGAGATCTGCTCTCAAACCGGTGATCGCCAGATTTTTTTTAACTTCAAGACCGATTTTTGAAAAAATTTGTTCAACAAAGTCGGCGGTTTTATTTTCACAATAAGAAAGTTCCGGCATCCGCAGCAGTTTTTCTCCGGAACTGATGAATTCATCGGCTCTGCTGTCGATGCGGGAAGATGCCAGATTTTTAAGTTTGCTTTTATCCATTTTTTTCTCCTGAAAAGTCTTTGCAGATAAGATACCCCGCCAAAGCCGGTTTTTCAACTGTGCAAAGGGATTTGAGCTGTGTTTTTTATTCTTTTTTAGCGGAGTTTTGAAATTACCTCTTGAGTTTTTTCTTACATTGGTGTATCTTATACACATCAACTTTTTACAACTGATTTCAAGGAGGATCAAATTATGTATCTCGGACGCATTGTCGCTATCGGAATGACCAAATCCGGCCGTGCCGGAGCTTTTTACCGTGTTTCTTCCCGTTCTTTCCCCAACCGTCAAACTGTCAAAATGGGCGACAAAGTTGCTGTTATGCCCCGTCCCGGTTTTGAAGGTGATTTGCAGAAGAACCCGTACATTACTTACAACTGTGTCCGCATTGCCGGTAATTATGCTGTCGTCAGCAACGGTTCACAGACTGACCCCATCGCTGAAAAAATCGCTTCAGGTATGCCTGTGCGTGATGCCATGACTCTGGGCTTGCTGGCATTGGACTATGAACATGACTCACTTGACACTCCGCGCATTGTCGGTGCAGTTGAAATGAACGGCACAAGAGGTTTCCTCGGTATTATCCGCAAAGATGCAGTTCTGGTTCGTGAACTTGAACTTAAAAACGGTCAGGCT
>JAFVRT010000048.1 GCA_017504125.1 Lentisphaeria bacterium | reverse complement strand
TGCAGGCGGGCCGGGAAGTCCGCGTGGTGGTGATGCCGGAAAAGATCACCGAAGGCGAAGCCCAGGCCCTCGCCCGGGACATCTGCTGCCGGATCGAAAAAGAAATGACCTATCCCGGTCAGATCAAAGTCACGGTCATCCGCGAAACCCGTTCTGTTGAATACGCGAAATAAAAGTCTTCTTTGAAATCATGAGCAGTCATATCCCATACCGGGCGCGATTGGAAGTCGATTGCGCGGCGTTGAAGTACAATGTTTCCTGTCTGCGGGAGCGTTCTGCAGGCTGCGGGGTGTTGGGGGTCGTCAAGGCCAATGCTTACGGAGTCGGGACTGATATAGTGGTTCCGGCTCTGATGGAATCCGGAGTGAAGATTTTCGGTGTAGCCACTTTGAGCGAGGCAGAAGAACTGGTCAAATATGGCGTTGAGCTCCGTATGTTGAGCGGGGTCATGCCTGAGGAGATCCCCGGTGCAGTGGAACTTGGGGTGACTTTGCCGGTCATCGATCTTGAGGTTGCCCGTGCCATAAATGCGGAAGCCGGAAAGCAGAAAAAAAGAGCCGCAGTGCAGCTGGCCATTGATTCCGGAATGGGACGGGTCGGTATACCGCTCCGGGAGGCTGCTGAAACGGCCCGTAAGATCATGGGACTTGAAAATCTGGTTGTTGGCGGTATTTATTCCCATTTCCCCAAGGCTGAACCGGGTGATAAAGGTTCGCTTGAGCAGATCGAAGGAATGAAAAAACTTGCTGCGGAGCTCCGGTTGCCCCAATGCCACATCGCTGCCAGCGAAGGAACGCTTTTTCTGCCCGGAGCTTCACAGCCTCCCTTTAATCTGATCCGTCTGGGTATCGCCATGTACGGAGTGATACCTGATGTGGGATTACATGGCGTTGTCAGATTCAAAAGCCGTCTTGCAGCGGTCCGTTCCTGTCCTGCCGGCGGAACTGTGAGTTACGGCAGACTCCATAAACTTGCTTCACAAACTACGGTTGGAACTGTGGCTGCAGGCTATGCCGACGGTGTGCCGCTGGCTTTGACCAATAAGGGATTTTTCCGGGTAAATGGCAAACTCTGTCCCATTCTCGGCCGTGTTACCATGGATTACACTATGATCGATCTCACTTCTGTGCCCGGTGCAAAAGTCGGTGATGAAGTTGAACTTTTTGTATCCGGTTCAGGAGATGCTGTCGATCCTTTGAACTGGTGTGCTTACAAAAAGACTCACATGTGGGATATCCTTTGTTCGGTATCTCCGCGAGTGGTGCGTCAGCGCATCAACTGATGCTTATCTTTCTGACTCATTGAATTGTCTGATCGCCTCCAGAAATGGAGGCAGTATTCTTTTTGCCTTCCGTTCTCCGATACCGGGAAGTTTTACCGCTTCTTCTGCGGTCAACGGGCGTTTTTCTGAGAGTTGTTCAAGATCGGCGTTGGTCAATACGGCATACAATGGCACGCCCCTCATGCCGGCGATCCTGCGCCTCAGTTCCTTCAATATTTCATAAAGTGAACTGTTATTTTTTCTGGGAGTGCTTTTTTTGCTTTTCCGTTCTTTCTGAAACTGTACTGTTCCCGGGGCAAGATCGAGTTTTACTTCGGCGGCTCCGGTCAATACATCTTCACCCTG
>JAFVRT010000047.1 GCA_017504125.1 Lentisphaeria bacterium | reverse complement strand
GGAAGATATGGCAGCCAGCGTGAGGATACCTAAAAGCATATACTTGAAAAAAAGCACATTTTTCGGAGTGGCTTCCCGGTTCAGGCGTTTGAACAGCATCTTTGCCAGCAGTTCGGTGATCCCGGAACGGGAGATCGCTATGGAAAATGCCCCCAGCATAGCATAGCTGAAAGCCACCTGTGCGCCGTTGGCCAGACCGCTGTTGAAGGCCTTCATTATGGCAGTACCGCTCATTCCGGCGATAAATCCGCCGCTGACCGCGGCGATCACCAGCGAAAAGACCACATTGAGCCGCAGGACCGAAAGGACAAGCATTATTACCACAGAAATAAGCACCGGATTTTTCAATATTTCGATCATTGCCATAACTCCATATTATTTGGGTGAAAACAAAAGATAGCACTCCTTTATCCACTTGTCAAGGCTGAAGGAACGGATATTTTCATTTATCCGACAAAATAATAAAAAACGGCCGCTGCGGGATATTCCGCAGCGGCTCAACACATGTTGCTTTTTTTATTTGATTTCTTCCAGAGAGAGTCCGTCGAACCACACAGTACCCTTTTCGCATGCCACGATCGAACAGCTGACATAGGGGACATATTTGGCATTGGTACCGGGCTTGGAAGTAAATTCAAAGCTGTGGAAACTCCAGTTTGAACTGCCGTGAAGCCGGGGAAAGGGGAACCACCTGTTTCCGGCATCATTGAGGTTCACACAGACTCCGGCGGCATTGCCGGCAGGGATCACGCCGGAATATTTGACAAAGAAACTCAATCTGTAACGGGTATTGGGTTTCATACCGGTGATCCGCTGAGTGCAGCCGAAAACAACAGGTTTGCGGCCGGAGCAGGTGATTTTCATGGAATTCATACCGCAAACCGACTGATCTTTATCCAAAGCGACAGAGTTTCCGGCGGGAAGTTTGCGGGGCAGACTCCATGCTTCAGGTGTTCCTGAAGGTGTCAGAGTTTCAAAACTGCTGTTTTTCAACAAATTGACTCCGGCGGAGTTTTCGCGCAGGAACTCCGCCCAGTTGGCAGGTTCGTGGTAGCGTTTTTCCAGAAATGGCGAACTGCTCCACATCAATGCTGGCTCTCCCGGTCTGGTACGGACGAAATTGGCCCGGAACTTTCCTTTTTCAAAACCGGGAAGACTGCTCTTTCTGATCCTTACTTCAGCGATCCAGTACTTGCCCATATCGGCGACGGCAACATCGGCTCCCGATGACCACTTCCAGTTGACATCAAAGGTTCCGCCGAGGGGAGTTACGGAACAATCGGTCAGAGAACCGCGGGAGTTCACCATGAACTGATAATAACGGCTCTCTTTTTCCACCGGAGCAAAGAAAAACTCCACCAGATTATCGGCCCACATTTCGCGGCTGTCATTTTTCCATTTGAAAGCCTTTTCCATGACCTTGCGGTCAGGTTCTTCATTGCGGTAACGGATGAAGAAAAATTCATCATTTTCGGTGAACTGCACCTGAGTTCCGGGATAAACCGTCCCCGCCTGACGCTTGAAAGGACGCAGCGGTATCACCGGGACCTTGCTCCAGAACTGCTCCGGCAGCAGCTTCCCCTTTGCAAATGCAACTTTTCCATTTACAGAATGCATGGGGAGTTTGTAGGCATCTGCGGCATTGTTTTTCTTCAGAAATGCGGCGGCGTATTTCTGCATCGGAGTGAAGAACTGAGCCCGGATATAACGGACTCTTGCCAGCGAATCCTTATCGGCAGCAGCGGCTTTTTCCGCCCGGTCAAACTCTGAAGTGAGTTTTTTCATGACTGCCGGGGAATAGATCTCGCGCCAGATCTGATTTTCAGAAGGTGCGGCGGGTTTGGGGCCGATAGAGGTGTTGACCATGCGTCCGGCGATCCTGCCGCACCAGAGATCTTCAAAGGTATTGTAGATCCCTTCCATGATACCGGCTGCTTTGCCGAACATCAACCGGTGGTGTTCTTTCAGCACCGCCTGATAGTCAGCAGCAGAGTTCCATTGCAGTTTGCCCATGATATAGGCGTTGAGATAGTTGTAAAGATAATGGTCTGTGGAGGCTTCGGTAGTGGCACCGATAGTATATCTTGCCGTATCCGTAAAATATTTTCCGAAGTGTTTCGGAGTCATGTTCGGCACAAAGGGGATGCACAGAGTATTGTATTTGGCGGTGTAGGTGTAAAGGGAAAAACGGCGGCCGATCTTTTTGTACCATTCTGCCAACAGCCGGGTCTGATATGCGCGCCTGGGCGATGAACTGTCCCAGTACCACGGACCGGGCAGAGCCAGCATGACGATCATATTTTCCGGAACTTTGCACTCCGGAACTTCGGTGGCTTCGGCATAGGCGGCGGCGGTTATCCAGCCGGGGATCCTGTTTTTCTGCAGTTTGGCAGCGATGGGAGTCAGAAAACTCCACATGAGCGAACTTGTTGCCTTTGCTCCTTTGGCAAAGACCGCCTGACACCTGGCGCAGCGGCAGAGATACATACCGTCGGCGAAACCGATATCGAAAAATCCGTCCTGAACATTGGAGGGATCCCATATCCTGGCTTTTATTCCCTGCGATGCAGCACTTTTGCCGGTAAGAGCAGCGACGGCATCAAGATAGATCGCATCAGCCGCCTTGCCGTGATAACAGAAATGGGGGCCGTAGGAGGCAAACTCAGGATCTTTGTGCCGTTTGCCGTCGGTACGCAGCGCGAAATATTCAGGATGCGCTTCACCGAAACGCCTGCCCAGCTGATAAGAGGAAAGGCCGTGCATCGAAGGGATTATCGTAGTCTGCAGCCGGTTGCGCCACGCCTGCAGATTGCGCTCCCGTGAAAGATGATAAGCATAGAACGGGTGGAATTTTTTTACCGGCTTCACATCATCCCAGAGGCCTTTGTAGATGCCTCCGAAGTGACGGACGACCTGATCGGGGCGGTCAAAGATATCGAACTCCGGCAGCACAAGAGCTTTCCGCGGAACAATAGTTCCGAGTTCGTGGGGAAAATAGAAACGGACGCCTGCGAAGCGTTCCAGAAATTCATACACGCCGAACAGAGTCGCATGTTCGTGGAACTGGCTCCAATATCCGCCGCGCAAAACATTTTCCACCCGGTTTTCCGGCCGGGTGTTTTTATTCAAACCATGTAACCGGTTCAAAAGTTTTCCATCCCGTCCGGCGATGTATATTTTATTTCCGGTGCGCCTGATGAAAAATGCTTCAGGTGAAAGTTTCTTTACATCAATACCGGCGGCATTGCTCCAGAAATTCAAGCCCACAAAAAAGGTGATTTTTCCGGATGAGGGAGAATTCACCACCGGGATACGGGTATCAAGACTTTTCTGCAGAAATTTCTGCAGTTCCGATGCGGCAAAGCGGGTGATGTTCAAGGCATCTTTTGCCACGACGATCTCCACATTGGCGGCTTTAAGGGGGATCGTCAGCGTGGATTCGGGATTTATCTTTATGCTGCGGGGAGCGGGCGCGAGCATGGAACTCAAATCATCCCCGCAAAGCAGGGAAACAAAGCATAGTGCAAGAGCAGCAAGTGATCTTTTCATTTTTTATGTTCCTTAAAACTTACGGCTTGGTGGAATATATAAAACTGATGTTTTCAAGTGCCTGCTGTAATTTCTTGTAATGGACGCTGCCGTCCATAAAAATACCGTTGAAACCATTGGAATGGATCGGCCATACCGAATCTTTATCAAGCGTAGCAGAACTCTTGAAAGGCCAGTCGCTTCCGCTGAAAGAGGCATTGATATCCGTATTATAAGCATCAGCAGCATACATGTAATTGCTGGGATTACGCATCTTATTCACCTGCCGCATCTGGATTTCCGAATCTAACCCCACATAATAATTGCCTACATAACTTTTCACATGGTCGGGACCGGAGCCGCGATAGGTGGTGTCTGTGCCGGGGATCCGGCTTTTCTGATCGGAAGGACACTGCATGATATTGTTGGGAGTCGATCTCCAATTGAAGGATGATCCGTTATAAGGCATCGAAGCGTAAGTTATCATGGCGTAATGCACCTGATACCCGCTGATATTATGTCCGATCAGGACATGTTGTCCGGTGGGTTTGGGCAGCAATCCCCTTGAGTCATCAGCATACATGATGACAGCAGTACCGTAAGTTTTCAGGTTATTGGAACACGCAGTTGCACGGGCCCGTTCTCTGGACTGCTGCAAAGCGGGCAGCAGCATGGCAGCAAGAATAGCTATAATAGCAATTACAACCAGCAGTTCGATCAGCGTAAACCGTTGTTTCATATTTTCTCCTGTCAGTATTTAAGGACTTGAATAACAAAGATATCCGGAGAAAATATAACCCGTCTTTGATAAAATACCACAAAATTAATGAACTTTTTTGAAAAAATTTTCGCGAAAAACCGCCAATTTCGCTAATTGGTTGAAAAAATAAAGAAAACATGTGTTTGAAATTGCTTCTTTTACATATTATATTATCCCGGAAAAACAACAGGAATCGGAAAAATGAATGACAACTGCAGAAATCTGTGTCCTTATTCCGGAATAAACTGGGAAAAGGTCCATCGTATTGCCGGAACCACCCACATGCATTGCGAAAATCAGGCGGAATTGACCGCTTTCACTTCACAAGGTATGGAATTTGCCGCGGTTTCCAACTACTACCCTTCCGCGCCCTGGTTCCCGCTGAAAGATATCCGGGAAAACACCTTCAAACTGCGCCAGAAAAGTTTTTTACGGAACGGCAGACTTTTTATGGAAGAAATGGATTTCCGTAAAGAACTCGCATCATGGGGTGCTGATGAGGCTGCAAGATACCCTGAACTTCCGCAAGATGAAGGGGAAAATATCTTCACCGATATTCCGGAAAATCTGATCGAGGCCCCCAATGCCGAACATGCCTGGTTCGCAGATTTTTCACCTTATCTTCATGTGTGTTCCCCCGGATGCACTTTGACCACCAGCCACTTTGACCGTTCAAGAAAATACGGGATGTGCGCCCACGGACTTCAGCTGGGATTCCCCCTGCCGTGGCGGGAAGGATTCAGACATCTGCTTGATTCTCTCATCATACCCGACGGCGG
>JAFVRT010000046.1 GCA_017504125.1 Lentisphaeria bacterium | reverse complement strand
GGATCCCGCGGTATCAACGCCGTGCTGGCTGTGAATCTGGATATCGCTGTTACCCATACTGCGGCTCTGCCGGTGGCAGTCAATGCCCAGTGTCTGGTAGGACGCCGCTGGCGCGCCCTTATCGACGGTTGCGGCAAGATCGAATATACTGGAGAGCTGTGAGTAAAAATAAGGAATAGAAATCATGAGAGATATCAAACTTCCCATGTCCGCCGAAGATGTCGCTTCCCTGAAGCTGGGCGAAATGATAACTGTGAGCGGAATGCTTTTTACCGGCCGCAGCCGTTTCCACATCCGTGCTATTGCTGATGATATTTATCCCCCCATCGATTACAAAGAGATCAACTGCTTCCTTCATGTCGGTCCTGTCATGAAACCCAACGGCGACGATTGGGAAGTGGTCAGCTGTGAACCCACCAGCTCCATCCGTTTCGAGCGTTATGGTGCTGATGTGGTGCGTAAATTCGGTTTGCGTACCCTTATCGGCAAGACCACCATGGGCCCCGGAACTGCTCAGGCTCTCAAAGAGGTCGGCGGAGTTTACCTTTCAAAGATCGGTTTGAGCGGTAATGCATTGCGTTCCAAGATCAAAAAGATCCACAATGTTTACTTCCTTGACGAACTCGGCAAGACTGAAGCCACCTGGATCTATGAAGTTGATCACTTCGGCCCCTTCTTTGTCGCTATGGATTCCACCGGCAGAAATTACTTTGAGGAACTGGCCCGCGAAGCCGATGCCAAGATGCCGGAAATCGAAAAGAAACTTGGTATCCCCGAAGATTATGACTATACGGAGGTCAACGGGTAAATGAGCGACGAACTGCGCTATCTTTCGCTGTGCGGCATGCTGGGATACGGCTATTCACCTGTAAGTCTGGAAAATGCTTTTGCAGATAAACTTGACTTTATCGGTGTTGATGCCGGATCCACTGACCCCGGCCCATATTATCTGGGAAGCGGCAAAAGTTTTGTCAAGACACTGCAGATGAAGCGGGATCTTTCTCTGGTCCTGAAACGGGCTCTTGACCGCAAGATCCCCATTATCATCGGCAGTGCCGGAGGCTCAGGAGCCAGACCCCATGTGGAACGGGTCCTTGAAGTTATCAAAGAGATCGCTTCCGAACAGGATCTTAAATTCAAACTGGCGGTGATCTACTCCGATGTGGAAAAATCATTGCTGGAAAAAGCTGCTGCCGAAGGACGAATCCATCCCTGCGGCGGTTCGCCGGAGTTCGATGCAAATTCGATTCCCCGTATCTGCAATCCGGTTGCCCAGTTCGGGACCGACCCCATTATCGAAGCCTTGAAAACCGGAGCTGATGTGATCCTTTCCGGCCGCTGCTGCGATACTGCGGTGTTTGCTGCGTTCCCCATTATGAAGGGATTCCCCGCCGGTTTGGCACTTCATGCTGCCAAGATCGCCGAATGCGGAGCCTTGTGTGCCCGTCCTGCCGGAGCCAATGATTCTCTGGTGGTGACCTTGAGGAAAGATTCCTTTACCGTGGAACCGCCTGATCCGGAACGGAAATGCACTCCCGATTCCGTAGCTGCTCACTCTCTTTACGAGCAGCCCGATCCTTACTGTTTCTATGAGCCGGAAGGCATGATCGACATGCGCAACTCCTCATTTGAACAGACCGGAGAACGGGCCGTTACCGTGAGAGGAACGGTACTTGTCCCCGCAGCGAAGGAAACCTTGAAACTTGAAGGTGCTGCTTTTTGCGGATTCCGCAGTATTACTATCGCCGGTGTGCGTGATCCCAATGCAATTGCCAATCTTGATGCTGTCGAAGCCGGAGTCCGCAAAGCGGTGGCGATCAATATCAAAAATATCACCGATGATTACTCCCTGCGGTTCCTGCGCTACGGAGTGGATGCCGCCGGCGGCCGCCTGGAAGCTCCGGCAGATCCGCTGCCGAGGGAAGCGGCTCTGGTGATCGAGGCCATTGCGCCTACTCAGGATATTGCTGATACCGCTATCAGTCTGGCCCGTTCCAGCGCGCTGCATCAGCAGTTCCCCAACCGGAAATCCACTGCGGGCAATCTGGCGTTCCCCTTCTCGCCTTCTGACTTCAAAGGCGGTGAGGTCTATGAGTTTTCACTCTATCATCTCATGGATATGGAAGGCATCGATCTGGAATTCAGACCGGAAATAATCGAGGTGGGAAAATGAGAATATACGATATCGCTTTTGTCTGCCGCAGTAAGAATGCCGGTCCCTTCCAGTTGACTGTGGACTTGATGTTCAAAACCAGAGAGGAGTTTGACCGTGTGTTGAATTCCCCGCGTTTTGTTCCGGAAACGATCGCCCCCCTTTACCGGACGACTCCGGACAAGGTTCAGATCAAAGTCTTTGAACGGATCCTGACCATAAAGGTCGTACTGCCCCGCCTTTGCGGTTCCGGTTCTCCGGAAGATACAGATGTGTACGGCAGCCAGCAGCATTTTCCGCTGGGAGATCTGGATATCTGAGCTGTATACAAAAAAACTGCTGCATGCCTTGTTCAAAAAAGGTTATGCAGCAGTTTTTTTATGGTTTTATTATCAATTAAAGAGATCTCTGTTCTGAAGTTCCAGAGCAATGACGGTGGAAATGGGAGCATTGGTCCAACCGGTATAGATGCTTCCTGCACCGCCTTCGTAGCAGTCGCCGCCGCCCCAGGTGCCGGATTCCATATCAAACATGCCGCGCCAGCAGCCGTTGAGCCACGGTTCCGGAGAGTTGTCCTGGATCGAACACACCAAATTCAGGACATTGCGGTAGTGATCGGCAAACGAACTGTCTATGGCCTGAAGCGACTGGAGTCCGAGTATTGCCCAGTTGACGGTGTAAATGGTGTCCACCAGCATGGGGCCGCAGGGAGCTTCGTCATGTTCAGAGGGGATATTGCCGTTGTCCCCGATCCTGTCGGCCAGCAGTTTGCCGAATTTGCGGCAGATTGCAAGATAAAATCCGTCGCCGGTATAACGGTAGGCCGCACAGGCTCCGATTATGGCATAACACACTTCGCTGGCATCGAAGGATTCCGCTTTGAGATCAAGATAATCGTGGTAGGCTTTGATTGCTTCGGCATATTTGGCTTTGGGTTCTTCTTTGAACGCCCTTGCCAGAGCCATACATGCCAGACTTCCCCAATGGGGAAACTCAGCAGTTCCGGTGAAGCGGTCATCCTGCCAATGCTGATCGGGAAGTACTTCGATGCCGGGAACCATTGCCCGTTTCAATGCGAGGCATATCTCATCGGCCAGGATCATTCCCCAATGTTTCATGTCATATTTTTTATCCAGTTCCGGAAATTCTTCTGCTATTTTCAACTGCAGAAAAATGCACCACGCCTCATCATCAAACCATACGACAGAGGAACGCCGGATATGTGACCAGTTCCAACTGCCGGGAACAGCTCCGGTTTTTTTCCGCCAGAGCAGGCCGCTGCGGAAATAGAGAAAATCCAGAATATTGATTGCTGTTTCAAGGTAACGCTGATCGCCGACAGCTTTGAAGGCTTCGAGATACATATAAGCCGCTTCAAAGTTGCAGTCGGCGCGGCGTTGTTCGATGATACAGTATTTTTCGTGTACTGTCCAGGCGGGGAATGCATCCATCATCCTTTCGAGAGCGGAGTTGTTTTCTTTCATCGCCACCCGTTCTGCCACTCCCCACAGACCGTTTTCAGGGATCATCACACCGGAACGGTAGAACCATTCCAGATTTTTTTTCAACAAATCTTTCATCATTTGAAGACCTTATGTAAATATGAAAATTCAAGTTACTGCATACAATATCCTGTTACGGTATGATTTTCAAGTCATAAACACCTTTTTTTTGATTTTTTGGGAGGGAACTGTTTGCCGGTGTTGCATTTTAAATGTAACAGAGGTAATTTCAAAAGTCCTCAGCAATAAAAGATACTGCAGATGATCTTATTGAAACCGTCAGGCTCGGTTCGCCATTTGCCCGTGTCGGGAACAGGATCTTATTTTTTTGATCCCAATCTTGACAACAACCACAAGATGAGGTATATTATACCTCACATTTGCAATTATGTTCCCGTACCGGCAAATCAAAAGGAGCTTTAACCGTATGGCCAATGTATATTTTATTCCTCTGGAGCATAATCCGGATGAAAAGACGCTTTCGGCAGCCGGCAGAAAACTGCTGGAAACTCTGACCGCATCTGAAAATCTTTCACTTGCCGGGGAGATCCCGTTGAAACTTCATTTCGGTGAGCGGGGGAATTTTACCTTTCTCACGCCGGGAGTTTATGACGGCATGATCGATTTTCTCGAAGAACGCAATATCAAAAGTGCCTTCACCGAAACCAGCGTGCTTTATGGCGGTGAACGGTTCAACCGGGAAAAACATACAGCTCTGGCCCTTTCTCACGGATTCACCAGACTTCCGGTATTCATCGCAGACGGAGCCAAAGGCGAGGAGGCTGTTGAGATCCCCGTGGACTTGCATCACTTCAAAAGTGTCAGTATCGCTTCCGGATTGGCAAAACATGAACAATGTCTGGTAGTTTCACACTTCAAAGGTCACATGCTGGCCGGTTTCGGCGGAGCAATAAAGCAGCTTTCCATGGGATTTGCCTCCAAAGGCGGCAAGATGGCCATGCACCTCGGTGTCAAGCCGCGGATAATCAAGATGATGTGCAAAAAGTGCGGAGCATGTCAGAAACGCTGTCAGGTCGGCGCAATCAGCTGCGAAAATGGCAAATTCAGGATCGATCACAGCAAGTGTATCGGCTGCGGAGCATGTTTTTCCATCTGTCCGGCCCATGCCGTTTCGATCTTTTCTCTCGGCGGTTTCTGGAACGCTCTTTTCAAAGGCAGATTTTTCCGGGAAAAACTGGTTGAGTACGCCTGCGGTTCGGCTAAGGGTAAAAAACATATTTACATAACATTTGCCGTGAATATCACCCGCGGCTGCGACTGTGAACCTCACCCCATGCCGAAATGTATCCGGGATATTGGTGTTTTTGCTTCAACTGATCCGGTAGCCATAGATCAGGCATGCTTCGATGCCGCAGTAAAAAACGGCAAAAAGTTCCGCGGAGCAGAACAACTGGCTTACGCCGAAAAATGCGGTTTGGGAACGACTGCCTACGAACTTATCCAAATATAATATTTCAGGTGTTTTACCATGAATTATGCAAGATACACTCCAGGAGTGCAGAAGCCTTTTTTTATTGACAGGTATCCTGATTATCCGGTATATCTCCACATACCGGGATCTTATGATCCGGCTACTCCGGTGCCGCTTTTCTTTTTTATGCACGGCGGCGATAAAAATTCGCCATTTGAAGCCCCGTACCGAACCTATCTCGATCCGGAAAAGGGAACGCTTTTTCCGCTGGTAAAAGATGCTCCATTTGTAACGGTTGCTCCTGCAGCTCCGACGGCAAAAGACGGCAAGAGATGGAACTATCCCGGTTCGCAGGAGTATATCGAAGCAGTCATAGACGCTGTCAGAGAACGGATCAATGTGGATGAAGACCGCATGATACTTGGAGGCCACTCCATGGGGGGCTTCGGTTCATATCACAACGGAACCTTGCTGGCAGACCGGTTTGCCTGTGTGCTTCTGAGTGCCGGAGCATGGTTGGAAACTGATTTCAAAGCATTTCTGGGAACACCGGTGTTTATTCTTCACGGCCGTTACGACTGCGGAGCAAATTACCGGGAAACCCATGTGGAACCCCGTCATCATGACTGGTGCGGCGTTTCATTTGCCCGCGCTGCTCACGAACTCATGCTCCGGGATAAGGTCGCCCATGTTTACTTTGAACATGACGGCGGACACGGTTTGCGCTGGGAACCAACTCAAATGGCATTTTTGAACTTTATTGAATATGCGACCCGGTTCAAACGCGATCCTTACCCCAAAAGATGTGCAGTCATCTCTCCCGGAGGTTCTGCGGATCCGACTCTTGAAGAACATCTGAGTTCCCGTTATCTCCGCATCGACAAGTGTCTGCCCGGATGCGTGGAGTTGGATAAGATCGTCCTTACCGGTCCCAATATCGCATGGACGGTCAAAGAACTCAATGAGCAGTCTTATCGTCTGGAAAAAATCGCCCGTCCCGGAGCCAGATTGGTCGCGGAAAATGCCGGAAACAATACATTCGTCTGCACGGCAGAAAATGTGGCAGAATTTACGGTTTTTCTCGCTCCGTCAATGGCAGATGTTACAAAAGATGTCGTGCTGATGGTAAACGGCAGAGAGTATAAAGCTTCTCCGCAGGTGCTTGAAGGGCACCGGGATTACAATTATCAGATATCTGTGTCCCTTGGAACTTGATTTGAAGGATTTTATGAAGTATAGTATGGAGTTGACAGAAACTTTTGAAAAAACAGAGGTGAAAAAATGAATTTCAGTATTTGGGAAGTTATTATGCTGATTTGTTTCGGATTCAGCTGGCCATTTGCCATCATCAAAACCGTCAGAGTGAAAAATCCTGCCGGGAAAAGTTATCTTTTTCTGAGTCTTATCATCATCGGTTACGCTGCCGGATGTATGCACAAGATCTTTTACAAAGGGGCAATGGACTGGGTTTTTGCTCTCTATGTGATCAATGCACTTATGGTGGCAACTGATATGGTGCTCTGCCTTTACTATCAGAAACGCCGTTTTGCGGAATAAAGGGTCGGATGAAGCTGAAATTACCCAATAATACACTTTGGGCACTCCTGCTGCTGGTGCTGGCCGGGTGCAGCTCCGGTATCGGAGTCAGGGAAAATTCCCCGGATGAAAGGCGGTTGTACGGTGTAACCGATTACTCTGCCGGAAAAATGAGTTCGGGGACAGTAAATCTTTTGGGAAATTTTCTGCTTTACGAACAATACCGTAAAGATCCGGCATCAGTATTGAACCGTCTGGAACAGCTTTACCGGGAATCTCCCCGCCGCGAAATCGTAACTGCTCTGGCTGATACTGCATTGCAGGCCGGATACCGGTTCCGGTCGGAACCGGATACAGCGGGGCGTTACTTTCTGGCATCGGCACTTTACAGTTGTCTGTATCTGAAGTATCTTGACAACGAAAAAGAGTTGTATGACGAGCAGCGTTTACGGATGATCCGGATAAATAATCTGGCATCAACGGAGCTGTTTTTTTATCTGAAATCCCGTAACTTGAACCGTTCATCGGGATTCAGACTTTCCATGCCTTATGATGGGAGGCAGATCCATTTCAAGGCTCCGGAGTTCAAATTGCCTGTCGCGGCAGAACATATTGCCGACATGATACCCTGTGCCAATTACACCACCAGAAATCTTACTCACGATACCAGGGTTTTCGGCATGGGGGTCCCGCTGGTGGCGAAATTGAAAAAGGGATGCCGGGATATCGGCGGTGTATTGATCTCAGAACTGCCGGTTGCGGTTACGCTGGTGATAGATTTTGACACCGATGCCGACTTTTTCAATACCAGAGCCGTGCTGCGTTACATCTATTCCCGTACAGAAGATCATTTTGAACTTGGTAAGCGCAAATTGCCGCTGGCTGCAGATTTTTCCACTCCCCTTGCCAATGCGGTGGGAACTCCGCCGGTGATGAATTTTCTTGCCCGCACTTTCAAAGTCGCGGAAGCCGCAAAAATCACCGGACTGTATCACTTTGAACCATACGACGATAAACGCATACCGGTGGTTTTCGTCCACGGGTTGATGTCCGATGCCCGTACCTGGAGTCAGATGCTCAATACTCTGCTGCACGATCAGGTGCTGCGTAAAAAATATCAATTTCTGGGTTTTTCCTACTCCAGCGGCAATCCGATATTTGTTTCCGGGGGGATATTGCGCCGCAATCTGGCGGCACTCCGTGAAAGACTGGTGCGTGAAAAGCGTTCGACAGAGAAGTTCGATAAAATGGTGTTGATCGGCCACTCCATGGGTGGCTTGCTGAGCCGGCTGCAGATAACAGAATGTTCTGCTGAAATTGTAAAAAAAGAGTTTGGCATACAGGATCTGGAGAAAGTAAAAAAAGTTCTTACCGGGAAACAGCAGAAAAGACTGGCGGAACTGATAAATTTTGCTCCGGCTCCATTTGTAAAAAGAGTCATCTTTATTGCTGTTCCTCACCGGGGATCCGGCATTGCCATAAGTTGGATCGGCCGTTTCGGAGCATCTCTTATCAAGCTGCCGTCAGATATTGTGGCGGCAAATATGAAACTGCTTATGGAATTAGCCGGAAAATATAACTCTGAGCCGGAGTTTTTCAGAACTAAAACCGGTATAGATAATTTACGCCCCGATGACGGGATGTTGAAACTGCTTGGGAAACTTGAGATGTCATCCGGAGTTCCCTGCCACTCCATTATCGGCAGTCGTGCCGCACAGGGAATACCTGGCGGCAGTGATGGAGTTGTGCCTTACAGCAGCAGTCATCTGGATAGTGCTGCGAGCGAGTTGGTAGTCAAATCCGGACATAGTGTGCACCGCAATCCGCTGGCGATACAGGAAGTACGCAGGATATTGCTGCTTCATGCTGAAAGCAAAGGAGAAAAAGTAAAATGAAAAAATATCAGTGGATTTCATTGCTGCTGCTTTTTTCGCTGCTGCTTCCCGGAGCGGGAGTGGAAGAAATAGAAAAAAATCTGCAGAAAACAGCATCCGGACTGCCGCAATTCCGGGTTTTGACTGATCCTTCCGGTAACATCAGGGGTATCCGGACTGTTCCCGGCGCAAAGCCTTCCGGTGTATTATCTCTCAACCAATTAAAAGCTTACAACAATATTTCTTTTTTGTATCTTGGCGGATTGAAAGAATTGGATCTTACCGGTATTTCAGAATTCAAAAACCTGCGGACTTTAAGAGTCGGTGCTGAAAAATTGAGCGGGACATCGGGAGCTTCTTCAATTTCTGTCGTCAGGCTTGATATTTCCGACAGCAAAATCAAAGATATTTCGTGGGTAAAAAATTTCCCCGTGCTGCGGGTACTTTATCTGCCGGAAAGTGTGAATGATATCAGTACATTACGCAATCGCAGTTTCCGTTCCATTTCTGCTCCCGGAGTAAATGATCTTTCAACTGTTTGCCTGAAGCTCGGTATTACGCTTCAGGTCCGTCCGGAAGGTTTGAAACGCCGATCACTCCGGAACAGGGCATCAGCTCTGCCGCCCCTGAAATTGTATCGCGGGCCCGGCGGCGAAGTGACCGGTGCCGAATTTTGGAAACTTAAGCGTCCGCGCAGACTCAATGCCGGATTTACGGGAGAAATGTTTCCGGAAGAAACAGAACATTTTACTTTGCAGCAGATCCCGAAAGATTCTTATGCTGCACTGCAGAAGTTCAATAATCGTGTTCCTTTTGAGTTGAGTGCTTTCAACGCCGACTGCAAGACTCTCCGGAAACTGGATCTCCGGGCTCTGCGTGCGGTGGTCATCAATGGGGAAATTTTTCCGGAACTCCGGGAACTCAAACTTTCCGGAGCCGTTAAGGGACTGGAAACTTTGAAAGCTCCGAAATTGACCCATCTTTATCTGGAAAATGTGGAAGGGTTCGATCCGCAGAATTTGCCGGCAAGATTCCCCGGAAGGACATTTTCCGTTCAGGACCGGAGCCGGCGGAAAAATGTATCCCTGATCGCTCTGCCCGGCGGATCGAAACTGCATACTCTCAAGATAATCCCGCTGCGGGATGAGTTTGATTTCACTTCGCTGAAAAAAGTGTCGTTCCGGAATCTTGAGGCTCTCTGTCACGGAAACGATCTGTCGTTTCTCGCCGGAAAAAATCCGGTTTCTCTGAAACTTGCCGTACCGGCTGTTACCGGAAATGCACTTGCATTGCTGGGGAAAATGTCTGCGCTGAAGGAGTTGAAACTTGCTGCCGGAGCAGATTTGGACTATAGATTTCTGCGCGGATTGAAACTCCATACTCTTTCATTGCATTCGCCTTCAAGCGGCAATTTTTCGCCTGATATGCTGAGAAAAATGCCGTTGCGTTTTCTGGCTCTGCATTTGCCTTCTGCTCCCGGAAAAGTCGATTGGAATAAACTTTATCAACCCCGGCTCGTTGAATTGATCCTTTCCGGGATCACTTTTAAAAATCCGTTTTTTCTCGGCAGATTCCCCGAACTTCAAAATCTGGCTTTGGAAAACTGCATTTATGTTCCGCAAGGAGCCGGAAAAGATGATCCGGATCTGGAATACCGGTGCGCTTCAGATATTGCAGATCGTATAGTTCTGTTGAAGAAACTGAAAAATCTCCGTATCGGCAAGATCGGGCTTTTCGACTGGAACCGGTTGGCCAATATGGATTTCCCATGGGAAAAATTCAGCGTGCTGCGGTTGGAAAACATGTCCGTTTGTTCCGATATTGCTGACTGGGGACGAAAATTCAAACATCTGCAGCGTCTTAAAATAGATGATATTTCCAAACACGGCATAGTTCCGGAGCAGCTGCGTTTCGACCATCAGCTGAAAGTGCTTTCTCTGACCAATGTCCGTCCCCGTCCCGACCGGCCGACTCCGGATGTCAGGACTATTTTCCGCCGTCCGGTCATTCCAACTCCGCGCAGTATAGCCGGTATCGCTCAAAAGGTATACATGGATGTTCCGGGAGGGTTCAGGGGAGGCTTTCTCGCTGTTCCGGAAAAAAATACAAAGTGATATGCAGCCGGGACAGGTAAAAAAACTTGATTTTTTGCCGTCTGTGTGTTATTTTATAGGAAGACATAAATATATGGGAATTTTTCAATATGACGCAAGAAGAAATGCAAACTACCCTTGATGCTATGGGAAAGAAAGCGTTGAGTGCCTCAAGGGCTTTGGCCGTTCTTGATCCCGGCGTAAAAAGTGCTTTTCTGCTCCGCATGGCTGATATGATAGAAGCTGAGGCCGCAGACATTATCGATGCCAATAAGGCTGATTTGGAATACGGACGCGGAAAAGGTCTTTCTGATGCAATGCTCGACCGGCTCCGGCTGGATGAAAAACGCATTGCAGCCATGGCTGAAGGTGTCCGTACCGTGGCTGCCCAGAGTGATCCAGTCGGTAAGGTTTTGGAAAAAAGACTCCGTCCCAACGGTTTGGAAATAACTAAAGTTTCAGTTCCTTTCGGTGTGATCGGGATCATCTACGAATCCCGTCCCAATGTAACTGTCGATGCTGCGGCGATCTGCCTGAAAGCCGGTAACGCAGTGATGCTTCGCGGCGGCAGCGAGGCTTTCAATTCCAATATGAAACTTGCCGATATCCTCGACCGGGCCGGTGTTGCTTCCGGAATTCCTTCCGGTGCAGTACAGCTCGTGCCCTGGCGCGACCGCGAGGCCGTGAAAATGATGCTCAAGATGGATCGGGTGATCGACCTCATCATTCCACGCGGCGGAGAAGGTCTGGTGCGTATGGTAACGGCAGAAGCCACGATGCCGGTATTGAAACATTACAAAGGGGTTTGTCATCTTTTTGTGGATGAAAAATGTGATATCGAAAAGGCGGTGAACATTATCGTCAATGCCAAGTGTCAGCGTCCGGCAACCTGCAATGCCCTGGAAACTTTGCTGATAAGTAAAGCGGTATTGCCTGAATTTGCTCCTCATCTGGCTGCTGCCATGCGGCAGAACAATGTTGAACTCCGTGGAGATGAAGCTTTTTGCCGTTTGATCCCGGATACGGCTGCGGCATCGGAAGATGATTATTTTGCCGAATATTTGAATCTGACTCTGGCGGTAAAAACTGTCGGGTCTGTTGAGGAGGCTGTAAACCATATCAATCATTACGGCTCCAGACATAGTGATGGAATAATTTCTGATATCGAAGAACATATCCAATACTTTTTCGGTAATGTGGATTCCTCCACCCTTTATGCCAATGCTTCTACCCGTTTTACCGATGGCGGAGAGTTTGGTATGGGAGCTGAGATCGGTATAAGTACTGACAAACTCCACGCCCGCGGGCCGATGGGGGTCGATGAACTTACCACCTATAAATATCTGGTGCGCGGCAACGGACAGACAAGGGCGTAATAATATGATCGTTCCAATGAAAAAAGTTCTGCTGCTGGCTCAGGAATCTGATTCACGGCAAGCTCTTGAAGAACTGCGTAACGCAGGTGTCATGCAGATATGTACCGCCGGTACGGTTTCGGCTGACGCTGCGGTACTGGCAGAAAAGCGCAATCAGGCTGAACGCATACTGGCGGAATTGGAAAAATATGAAAGTTTTTCTGATCGTGCTGGCGGTATTACCGGCGCGGAGATATTGAAAAAAGCCGCAGAAGCAATTGATAAGCGCAACAATGCCGAAGCCGAATGTGAAAAACTTCGCCGCCGTTTGCTCCGTTTGGAGCCGTGGGGCGAATTCAACCGCAAGCTGCTTGATGAATTGAAGAACAGCGGCGTTACTGTAACTTTGTGTGAAGGCGATGAAGAAAAATTTGCTGAAGCGCAGGCTCTTGACGGTTTCTGCTGCAAAGAGATTTCCTCAGAAGGGCATGTGGTATATTTTGCACTTCTGGGCATGAGTGAGCCTGACAGGGAAAGATTTCCCGGAATCGTGCTTGCAGAAGATGACGATCCGGTATTGCTCAGAAACAAACTTGAATCCGTCCGGGCTCTCTTTGATGAAGCGGTTCGCGAACTGGAACTTTGTTCTGCATCAGGCGGTGCTTTGAAAAAAGAGATCGCTTCGATCAATTCCGATCTGGAGTTCCAGCAGGCAGCAGATGCTTTGAGTGAAGCCGGAGTCGTGGTTTATCTTTCAGGTTTCGTGCCGGAACCGCAAATCGAAGTGTTGCGGGAGGCCGCAAAAGCAAACGGCTGGGGATTGGTCATAAAAGATCCTGATGAAACGGATAATGTGCCGGTTCTGCTCAAAGATAACAAATTTACCCGGATCATAAAGCCGCTTTTCGATTTTCTCGGAGTGCTGCCGGGATATCGTGAGATGGATGTTACCGCCGGAGTCATGATCTTTTTTACCATTTTCTACGCTATGATCATCGGAGATGCCGGATACGGAGCGATATTTTTGCTCATTGCTTTGGGATGCAAGATAAAATTCCGGCAGAAGGAGGCTTTGCGTACTCCGCTGAATATGTTCATACTTCTGAGCAGCGCGACCGTGGTCTGGGGAGCACTTTCCGGCAGTTGGTTCGGCATTCCGGGCATCCCCGGTATCAGCTGGCTTACTGATCCCAAGGTCAAAGAAGGCAATATCCAGTTTTTCTGTTTTCTGCTCGCGGTCGCGCAGCTGGGCATGGGACGGGTATGGCGTGCCGTTCACGAGGGCGGTCTGCGCAGTTATGTGCGCCACTTCGGCTGGACTTTGATCATTGTCGGAAACTTCATATTGACATTGAAAATCATTGTCTGGCAGGGAGCGTTCCCGTCTTTCATGTATTGGGTATACGGTATCGGTCTGGCCATGGTCATGTTGGCCGATGTCAATTGGAAAGATCCGGCGGATTGTTTCCAGTTCCCCTTCAATGTCATCGGCAGTTTTACCGATGTGCTGAGTTATATCCGTCTTTTTGCGGTCGGTATGGCAGGCGGCTGTATCGCAGCAAGTTTCAACAATATGGGAATGGATGTGTGGAACGCTTCCCCCTGGTTTATTCCGCTGGGGATCCTCACCATTCTTTGCGGACATGCACTCAATATAGCTCTGGCTTTTATGAGTGTATTGGTACACGGAGTCCGTTTGAATACTCTTGAATTTTCCAACCATACCGGTTTGAGTTGGAGTGGACAAGCATATAAACCATTCAAAAAAAATAATATGGAGGATAAATAATCATGACAAAAGAAGTCGCACTTAAATTAATGGAATTCGTATCCCTCGGTGCGGGATACTCTGCCGTTGCTCTTGCTGCAATCGGTTCGTCCATCGGAACCGGTTACGCCGGAGCCGCAGCCATCGGTGCATGGAAGAAATGTTATCAGCAAGGCAAGCCTGCTCCCTTTTTGCTCATGGCTCTGGTGGGAGCTCCCCTTTCACAGACCATTTACGCTATGATCATGATGATCATTATCAAGGGAAAAATCATGGACCATCCCGAACACATGCCGATCTATCTTGCCATCGGGATCATCGGAGGTCTTGCTCAGATGACTTCCGCTATTTTTCAGGGCCGTGCCGCTGCCGGCGGTTGTGTTTCTTTTGCTGAAACAGGACAGGGATTTGCCAACTCCCTCATGGTGTTGGGTGTTATTGAAACCTGCGCCATTTTTGCTCTGATCTTTTCCTTTATGGCCATGCCGTAAAAGTTCCGGCAACTTCAGATGGTTTCTGAAACCTGCGGCACGACTCAAGCTGAAATGCTTTGAGCGTGCCGTTTTATCAAAAAGAGAAAAGAGTATGCGCTTTTTTATCAACAATTTCACAGATCCGGCCTTTAATTTGGCATTGGAGGAGTTGTTGTGCAGGGATTTTCCGGAACCTGTGGTCATGCTATGGCGCAACAGAGCATCGGTGATCGTGGGCAAAAATCAAAATACTCTGGCTGAAGTCAATGCTGCGGCGGTTACTGAACACAAAATACAGGTGGTACGACGCATGACAGGCGGCGGAGCAGTATTTCACGATCTGGGGAATATCAATTACACATTCACCCATCACGAGCGTTGTCCGGGAGCAGATAGTTTTGCCAGGTTTGCACATCCTGTGGTAGAATGTCTGAACTCCCTTGGCGTCCCGGCAGAATTTTCCGGCATAAATGATATCCTGATTGATGGACGCAAGGTTTCCGGAAGTGCCCAGTGCTGCATCAAAAACCGTACTCTGTTCCATGGAACATTGCTTTTTGATGCTGATATGGAAAAATTGGCCGGATTTCTCACTCCCGGTAAAATCAAGATCGAGTCAAAGGGAATAAAATCTGTCCGTGCCAGAGTGGCGAATCTGAAAGAATTTCTTCCCGGTTTAACGGTTGAATCTTTTATGGAGAAACTGGCAGAGTATCTGGAACACATTGCCGGCAAGGCGGAAAATGTGCCTCAGGAATGGATCGACAAAGCCGAAAAACTTGCCAATGAACGATATCGGACCTGGGAATGGAATTTCGGAAGCCGCTTTGACTGCAATTGGGAAAATGCCGGTCGTTTCTCTGCCGGAACTGTCGAATTAAAAGTGCAGATCTCCGATTCTGTCATAAAAGATATCCGGATCACCGGAGATTTTTTCGGCAGCGCAAATGAGATAGAGAAAATCTTGAACGGCTGTACATTCCGCCGTTCAGAGATCGCAAAAGTATTGGAAAATATTGATTTGGAACAATATATCAGCGGATTGACCAAAGAAGAATTCCTTTCGCTGATAAATTTCTGAAAAGAGGTAAAAATGAACAGGATTGCTATTGTGGGAGCTGCCGGCCGTATGGGCGGCAGATTGATCGCCAATATCATGGCTGACGAACGCTTTGAACTTTCCGGGGCTCTGGAGCATCCGGAGTGTCCGAAACTCGGTGAAGATGCCGGTATCGTTGCCGGATGCGGCAAAGCCGGAATTGAGATCACCGCCGATATAGAAAAAGCTCTTGCCGGTGCCGATACTGTTATAATATTTTCTACCGGTTCGGCAATAAACATGGTGCGTACCGCTGTGGAAAAAGGAGTAGCCGTGGTGTTGGGTACTACTGCGCTCCCCGCAGAAGAACGGGCCGCTATTGCAGAATTGGGCAAAACGGGCAGGATCGTTTTTGCCAGCAATATGAGTGTAGGGGTGAATTTGCTGTGCAAACTCGCCGCTGAAGCCGCGAAGATCCTCGGCGAAGCCTACGATGTGGAAATCGTGGAAATGCATCACAATCAGAAAAAAGATGCTCCTTCCGGAACTGCCGTTACACTTGCGGAAACAGTCGCTGAAGTGTTGGGACTCGATTATGAAAAAGATACCCGCCACGGCCGTCAGGGATTGGTGGGAGCCAGAACCAGAAAAGAGATCGGAATGCATTCGCTCCGCGGCGGCGATGTGGTGGGAGATCACACCGTTATTTTCGCCGCCGAAGGTGAACGGATCGAGCTTACCCATAAAGCCAGCAGTCGTGACACTTTTGTTCACGGAGCTCTCCGGGCAGCTGAATATCTTCAGAGTGCGCCCAATGGTCTTTACAATATGCGCGATGTACTCGGATTGCAATGAGCCGTAAAAAAGAACTCCGCCTCAGAATACTGGAATATATCCTCAACCGGGGCAGGGCTACCCGGCCGGAACTGGTGGAATATACCGGTTGCAGAGCGGCAACTGTTTTTGAGATCATTGATGATCTCAAGATCGCCGGCTTGCTGGTGGAACCCGGACGCCGGACTGTGCGTACAGGCAGAAAGGCTCCGGAACTGACGATCCACCGGACCGCCGGTTACTGGATGGGGATCGACTTCAGACCCGAAGGTACTTTGGGAGTAATCATCGATGCTGCCGGAGAAGTGCTTTTCAAGGAAGAAATCTGCTGCGCCCGCCGTGATCTCAATGACTGCCGCAGAGAAATCGGAGAACTGGTACGGAGATTGCGCAAGACAGCCGGTAAAGAATGGGAACTGGTTTCAGGCATCGGATTTGCTGATCCCGGTGTAGTGGATGTGAATCAGGCCTTTTCACGCAAGGCAGTCAATGTTCCCGGCTGGGAAAATGCCGCTACCGGAGAATGGCTGGAAGGAGAATTCCATCTCCCTGTCGGGATCTGGCCGGAAACCATGATCAAAACCCGTATGGAATATATGCTCCGTATGCCGGAAACTCCGCAGAGTATTTTTTTACTGACTCTCGGCGACGGCGTCGGAGGAGGTTTTATCCACAACGGCAAACTGTTTGCAGGCTCATCGGGGTGCGGAATGGAAATCGGTCATCTGGTGATCGATCCTTCCGGGCCGGTGTGCAAGTGCGGCAACCGGGGATGCGTTGAAGCTATGATCGGCAGAAACGGGATCCGCAGCAAGATGCAGGAAGCCATAGACAGCGGGATGAAAAGCTCTATCGACATGGAAAATTTTTCCATAGAGACCTTTATCAACGCCGTTCAGACCGACAAAGCGGCAAGGATCGTGGCCGATCAGGTATTGGCAAATATCGGTCAGGCTCTTTCTGCAGTCGTTACTCTGCTCAATCCTTCCATGATAGTTTTCGGAGGAGCCTTGAGCAAACTTGATACGGTATTGCTTTCCGGGGTGCGGAGAGTTCTGGAACTCAACTGCTTTGCAGGAGCATTGCAAGGACTGAAACTGGAGCTGGCTCTTTCCAACGAATTTGATACTGCCCGCGGAGCAGCTTTGCGTATGCGGGACAAAGTGTGGCTCAATGAATGAGTTTATCTGAGCTGCAGCGTGATCCGGCCGGAAGGATCATGAAAGTTTCCTGAAGCCGATTTTTGGAGCGCGCTCATCTGTTTTGGGGACGGACGGAACCGGAATGCTCCGAATTTTACTTTGCCATTTTTCATAACGGAGCTCAGTGAACTTTCCGGAAGTGTAACTTCCACGCCCCAGAAATCCTTGCCTTTGAAACTTTTTGTTTCAAGCCTGATACCGGTATTTTCCTTTTTATTCAATTGTACGCGATAAACTCCGGCGGAATTCACCGCCAGATGGATATATGAACTCTCCTGCTCCGGATCGCCGATAAAGAATTCGACCACATCATCGCACCAAATATTGCCTTCATGGTTTTTTCTGCACAAGGTCTGTACTTGGGCAAGATCATTTTCCCGGCAGACCGCCCTGAGCTTGAGAGCATTTCCGGATTTGGACAAGGTAATGGTTCCTCCCTGAAAATTTTCGCATGGAATAAATGGCACCAGGGGGAAAACAGTACCGCTGGAATGTACTTTGACAAGTTTGCGGAAAGACGCGGAGCTTTCATATTCCGCCATGATTTTTTTGTAATATTTAATGGCGGCGGCAGTTTTATCTGTTTCTGCCAGAAATACAGCAAAATCAGCCGACAATTGCCTGAGAAATTTATTTTCCGGATCTTCAGCCAATGCTTTTTTCAGGATTGCCGCCGGTTTTTGCAAACGGTCGATGGTGTAGCAGTTGAACCGGGGATCGTCCCAGAATTTGGCCCCATCCAGAAGTCTTTCCATGACAGTATAAAATTCTTTCAGCTCAGCATGACTGCGCGGCGCGGCAAAACGGCAGAATCGGTCGATGAGTTTATCCACATCTGCATCGGCATCAAAAAGTACCGCGCTGTGAATGAAATTATTCAATGCGCTGAATGAATAAGGAACTTTTGCACTGCCTTCAGCAAATCCTGATCCGGCAGCGTGTTTACGCAATTTTTTGAGATGATCCGCGATCCTGTGAGGATTTATCAGGGGGAATGTTTTCATGGCCGGCGGTCTGGGATAGGCATAAAGGATAACTTTGGCTCCGGCTTTACGCCATTGATCCGAAACTTTGTATATCCAGTTGTAGTCAGGCGCAACATAGTGGCCGGTAAGAAGCGACAATACTGTATTGGGCGGCAGAGTTTCGGTTTCCGGGACCCGGTAATATACGGGAGCTTTGGTCTGGGTATGAAAATAAAGATCGCTGCGGTATTTCTGCACACCTTTGGCTATCTTGCTGAAAAAGGAATAGACTACTTCACCGTGATCGTTGCCTTTGATGAGTTTACCTGCCGCTGAATTACGGCAGTTTGCACATTCACAGCTTTTCACCGGAGCATCGCAAAAGAGGCGTATGGATTTGATGGAAGGACGCTTTTTAACTGCAGCGGTAATATCAGATATGACCTGCTCCAAAACCTCCGGATTGGAGGTACAGGGAAAGTGCCGGGGATATTTTTCGTTCACCCGGCGGCCTGCATGGAGCGCAAAAAACTCCGGTTTATGCTTGAACCGCTTGTTCCATCTGTTCAAGAAAAGATAAGAATAATTGGAGCGGGACCACCGTGGGAATCTGCCCATACGGCGGCGGAAGAAAAGCCGCATATCTTTTGAATCCATGCCTTTGCCTGCGGTCTGAAATCCGCGCATAGCAAAGGAGGGAACAGGGAAATCCTTATCTTTATCAAAACAGATCTCAGGATTTTTTGCGTAAAAAGTTCCGCTGTTTCCCGGCATGAAAAATATTACCTGCATATATTTTTGCACGAAATAAGCCACGCTGTGAAATGTACCGCACTCATCGGTGAGGACTGAAAGTTTGCCTTTCGGAGTGTCAACTCCGGAAAAATAAAAAGAATCGCCCTTCCGGCTGATACCGAATTCAGCAGCATGCTGAACAGGAGCAAAACCCGCGGCACGGGATTCTTTGGAGTCACCGATGAAAAAAGTGATTTTTTGCGGCACTTTGCCGTTGAGTTTTACCGGTGCGGTGAAACTTTTGCTCAAATGCAGTTTCAAGTCATCTGCCGCAGCTTTTTTTATTTCTCCCGGATCATCGGGAATTACGATCCGGCAGTTATGGATCCTGGCAAATTCAACTCCTGCTGCCGCAGAATACAGGCAGAAGACCAACAACGCTGCGGTCAAAAATTTCATGATCTGTAATTATTCTCCATCTTTTTTTACAATGATAAAATCGGTTCCCGGCAGCATTCTTTTTAATCTTGCCGCCATCGTTTCACCACGGAGAAATACTGCCGTGGAAAGCCAGTCTGAACAGGCTGCATCAGGCGCAATTGCTGTCGCGGCATAATCACGGGGGGCAGGGATCCCGGTTACAGGATCGATGATATGACCGTAATATTTCCCGCCAAGTTTGACATAACGCTCGTAATCGCCGGAGCTTGAAACGGCCAAATTTCCCTGCAGCTGCAATATTTCCGGTATGACACCGCCGTTTTTCCGCATCGGACGGCGAATACCGATCCTGTATGCCACGCGTCCCGGAGGCAGTTCCGGAAGCAAACGCAAATTTCCTCCCAAATCGATCACGCCGCGGGTGATACCCATACGGATAAGTGCCCGTGCAGCTCTTTCCAAAGCATATCCTTTGGCGATGCCGCCAAGATCAAGAGCCATTCCGGGACGGGAAAACTTCACGGTATGTTTTTTATCGTCAAAAATCACCTTGTCAAGGCCGGTCAATTCTCTGACTTTTGCGATTTCTGCGGCATCGGGAACCTGGGAGCGTTTGCGGTAAAATCCCCACAGCGTCATCAGGGGCTTGACGGAAATGTCAAAGGCTCCGCCTGAAAGTTTATATGCCCGGCGGGATTCCGTCAGGATTTCCCACAGTTCCGGAGAGCAGACGAAAGGGGCAGCGGCGGCACTGCGGTTGAGGCGGGAAAGTTCACTTTTTTCCGAATGGAGATCGGCGATTTCCGTAACCAGACGGAACTCTGCCATTACCGCCTTCAACGCATTGGAAAAATTTTCCCGACCGGTATGGAGTGATACGCACGCCGCAGTTCCCATTGAGGTAAATGCTGCCGAATGGTATTCGCAGCGGGACTGTACGGAATATCCGGCCAGACCCGCTCCCAACAGGGCCGCGAATGCCAGAAGTACCCCCCAACGGGTACGGCTGCTCATGTTTTACTCCGCTTTGGCGATGGAAAGCTGAACTTTTACACCATTGACATCCAGTTCGATATCGCCGCTGCCGGGGATGAATGTTGAGGCAAGGACCTCAGAGGTGATATAGGTGCTGAAATCTTCAACAGCCTTCTGCCATTCTGCAGGAACGGTGTAAGAGATGCTGATACGGTCAGTTACCTCAAAATCCTTCTCCTTGCGGAGATTCTGGATCTTGCTCACCAGTTCACGGGCAAAACCTTCGGCGATAAGTTCCGGCGTGAGTTCTGTTGCCAGAGCCACAGTAACGCCGTTTTCGCTTGCGGCAACCAGGCCGGGGCGTTCTTCGCGCTGTATCACCAGGTCAGAAGCGGTGATAGATTCTTTACGGCCATCGGCAAGTTCGATTTCCAGATCATTACCGGCCAGAATGGAACCGATCTCTTTTCCGGTCAATGCGGCAATTCTGGCAGCAGCGGCTTTCATCTGAGCTCCCAGGCGGGCCCCCAGAGCCTTGAAGTTGGCTTTGCAGGAGCGTTTAACCAACTGTTCTTCGTCATCACAGAATTCCACCTGTTTGACATTGAGTTCTTCGGCGATGATATCGGCAGTCTGTGCCAACAGATTTTTGGCTTCCGCATCAGGGGCCGCGATAACTGCACGGCTCAAAGGCTGACGGACTTTGAGATTGTTGGCGGTACGCAGGAACCGTCCGCAGGAAACTGCGGTCTGAGTGAGAGCCATCTGGCGTTCCAGTTCTTCGTTCCGGGGAACGATCACTTCGGGATAATCGCACAAATGTACGGACTCCGGCATGGCATCGGTTCTCAGCACCCGGTAAATTGCCTCGGTGGTGAGAGGAATGAAAGGAGCAGCGGCTTTAGCAAAGACCAGCAGCACATAATGCAGAGTCTGATATGCTTCTTTTTTGTCGCTGTCGGAGTCGCTTTTCCAGAAACGGCGGCGGCTGCGGCGGATATACCAGTTAGTGAGGTCATCGATGAAACGGGTGAAACGGTTGGCTGCTTTCTGGAGATTGTAGTTATCCAGTTCTGTACGCAGTTCCGCCACCATACTGGCACAGGAACTCAAGATCCAACGGTCGAGAACATTGGCGGGAGCGGACGGAGGCTGAACTTCTCCCGGAGCCGGAGTATAACCGTCTACATTGGCATAAGTGGTGAAGAATGACAGGGAGTTCCACATGGGGATCATCACTTCGCGCAATACTTCGCGGACACCGTTTTCGGAAAATTTGAGATCCTCGGCCCGAACGACGGGGGAACCCAGCAGGAACAAGCGCAAAGCATCAGCACCGCAACGCTCCATCACATCGGTGGGATCGGGATAATTTTTCAGACGCTTTGACATTTTTTTGCCGTCTTCTGCCAGAATGAGTCCGTTTACCACCACATTTTTATAAGGGGAACGGTCAAAGAGGCACACGCTCAGCACCATGAGAGTATAGAACCAGCCGCGGGTCTGATCCAAACCTTCCGCGATGAAGTCGGCAGGGAAATTTTTCTCGAAACGCTCTTTGTTTTCAAAGGGATAATGCTGCTGTGCGTAGGGCATGGCTCCGGATTCAAACCAGCAGTCCAATACCTCAGGAGTGCGGTGATAGGTCTTGCCGTTTCTGGTGATCACCACCTTGTCAACGAAATGCTTGTGCAGATCGGTGATCTTCACACCGGAGAGTTTTTCCAATTCTTCCACGCTGCCGACGCAGATGCAGTCAGAAGGATCTTCATCGTTGATCCATACCGGGATGCAGGAACCCCAGAAGCGGTTGCGGCTGATGTTCCAGTCGCGGGCATTGAGAAGCCAGTTGGTGAAGCGTTTGCCGCCAACATAATCAGGCTGCCAGCGGACATCGGCATTACCGGCTGCTAAACGCTCGTGGAGATCTTCGACCCGGACATACCATGCTTCGATCGCACGGTAGATCAAGGGGGTGTCGGTACGGTCGCAGAAGGGATAAGAGTGTTTGATCGTAGCCTGATGAACAAGTTTTCCTTCGGCTTTCAGACGCTGGATGATCTCTTTATCGCAATCTTTGCAGAATTTTCCGGCATATTCGGGGATCTTATCGGTGAAATTGCATGAGGTGTCCAGCGGATCGGCAATTGCAGTGATGCCTGCTTCACGGCAGACCCGGAAGTCGTCTTCACCATAGGCCGGCGCGATATGCACCAGACCGACACCGTCGCCGGTGCTGACATAGTCATCGTTGAGCACCCGGAAACAACCTTCGGAACTCAATTCGGCAAAGTACGGGAAAAGCGGTTCATAGGTCCAGCCTTTGAGATCACAGCCCTTGAGTTCTGCTGCGATCTCGTAATCTTCTTCTTTTTTGAAAAGCGAGGAAATACGGGCCTTGGCCATGACATAGCAGCTCTTTTTTTCGTCAGTAAGATCACGGACGACCGCATAGTCTACATCGGCACCGGCGCAGATCGCCAGGTTTTCCGGCAGAGTCCAGGGAGTGGTGGTCCAAATGAGAAGGTAAGTGTCGCCCCATGCCGCATCGGCTCCGGAGAGAACTCTGGTGCGGACCGTTATGGCCGGATCCTGAACATCTTTATAGTTGCTGCCGGCTTCAAAGTTTGACAACGGAGTGGAAAGTTTCCATGAGTAAGGCATGATCCGGTAGGATTTGTAGATACGGTTCTGATCCCAAAGCTGTTTAAAAATCCACCAGATGGTTTCCATAAAGTTGGGATTCATGGTTTTGTAGTCGTTGTCAAAATCCACCCAATGGCCCATGCGGGTGACGGTTTTACGCCATTCGCTCACATAGCGGGTCACCATGGAACGGCATTGTTCATTGAATTTGTCAACTCCGAACTCCTTGATCTCATGAGCTCCGGAAATTCCGAGAGCATCTTGAGCCAGAGCTTCGATGGGAAGTCCGTGAGTGTCCCAGCCGAAGCGGCGTTCAACATAATTGCCGCGCATAGTCTGATAGCGGGGGATCACATCCTTGATAGTACCGGCCAGCAAGTGGCCGTAGTGGGGAAGTCCGGTGGCAAAGGGAGGGCCGTCATAAAATACATACTCATTGCATCCCTTGCGCTGTTCCAGTGATTTGTTGAAGATTTTTTCTTCTTCCCAGAATTTCAGCACTTCTTCTTCAAGTGCCGGAAAACTCACCTGATTGGAAACATTTTTGAAAGCCATATCAATTTTTCTCCATGTGATCCGGGAAACATCGCTGAAGCAATGCCTCGCCAGGTTTTTCAGTAAATAAACTTACAATAACAAGAGCTGCTATTGCCAGAGGAAACGAATAAATAAAAGGATCCACCACCGGCCACGGATGAGTGGCACAAAGCACATCACGGCCGAAAAGGAATTTGCATATTCCGAGAGCTGCAGATTCTTTGCTGTGGAAGAAGAAAAGCCCTGCAAGACTTGCAGTAACTCCGGTGATCACGCTGGCATAAACTCCGGCGCGCGTAGCACCGCGCCAATAGAGAGCCGCGACATAAGAGGGCAGAAAGGCTGCGGCACATACTCCGAAAAATATAGCTGTTCCGCGTGCAACGATACCCGGCGGCAGGATTATGGCAAAAAGTACTGAAATCACGATACCGCAGATAATGCCTATACGGGTTATCATGGTGCTGTCGCATCCGGAGTGAGTGATCGAACGATAGATGTCATGCCCCAGAGATGAACCGGTAACATGAAAAAGTGAACTCATGGTTGACATTGCCGCTGAAAGCATAGTCAGAGAAAAGAGATAAAGAACCAATGACGGCAGGGCTTCCCGAATGAACATGGGGATTATCAGGTCAGGATTGCCTTTGGCAGCCTCAATAGCCAAAAGCTGGACATTGCCGGCGATCCCCTTGTCCGGAGCATAAAAGAATACATTCGACAATGCACCGACAGTATAAGCTGCTCCTACTGTACAGAAAATGAAAACAGCTCCGATG
>JAFVRT010000045.1 GCA_017504125.1 Lentisphaeria bacterium | reverse complement strand
GGAGAAAATTTGATTGTTCCCCGGGTTCCTGCAATTTTCATTGCTCTGCCGGGGGTGTTTCCGGCATCTTTGCTGCAGGAATGGATCGTGGCAAAAGCATGGGGATATTCAAGTACCGCCATACAGTTGTTCTGGATATGCGCCGGATAACCGGGAGCTGCTTTCAGGAAAGAATTGACCTTTTCCGGCCGTCCCAGTGCCGCGACCACAAAATCAATGAGATGGCAGCCGAGATTGAACATCAAACCGCCCGGGAATTTTGCGATGTATTCCTGGTAAAGTTCGCCGCCGTAGCAATGATTCATATCGGCATCAATGGAAAACACCTCTCCGATGATCTTTTCCCGGATTGCTTTCAGACAGAATTGAAAAGCCGGATTGCCGCGGAACATATAACCGATCTGGAAAGGAATATTTTTTTCCTGACAGCCATCAAGCAGTTTTTTGTAAAGGGCAAGATCATTGCCGCCCGGTTTATCCATGTGCATGGCAAGATTTTTTTCCATACATTTGAGAGCAACGGGGACAAGATCATAATTGGGAACTTCGACAGTGACAGCTTCCAGACCGGGATAATCCAAAGCCTCCTCTAAAGTCATTTTGCGGATATCTTCATAAAACTGCGGCTTATTCGGATTCGGCAATCTCGAAGAACTGCAAAAATCCCGTTCGTCCACATAACCGACAAGGTCGAAAAGATCGGTACGCTGTTTCAACACTTCGATTTTTCCGATAGCATGTTCATGAAACATACCGATTTGTATGATTTTAACTTTCTCCACAATATTCTCCGTTTCAGTTGAGCCCCGAATTTTTCAAATATTCATCCATCCGGATATTGGCACTGTTGTTGATGACAGACATGCCGTAATCTGCCGGACAGCGGGCAATTTCCAATTCCAATCCGTCATAAAGTTTCCGCAGTTCGGACTGCGTCATGCCAGTTGCTTCAAGCACTTTCGAGTTGTCGATCACCCTTTCAAAAAGCCTGTCATAAACCAGCTGCCAGCTGCCCGTAATCGGAAAAGTATCAAATCCGGACACCGCACAACGCAAAAAATCCGTCTGATCGACCCAGAGGGCTTTCAAACCGCAGATATCGTGATAATATTCCGCGATTTCGCCCCAGGTATGATTCTCCGCCGTTGAAACGGTAAAAGTCTCTCCGGCAGCCTGTTCGTTGAAAAGTAATTTTGCGATCATTGCAGCGGCATCCCCGGCCCAGGTCATGGTGCTCCGGACACCGAAGGCACTTTCAGGCAGAACAACCGTCTTGCCGAGTTGAGCTCTGCCGACGGTATTGGCGGCCTCCAGCGTCACAAGCTGATAACGCAAAAGAGAATAAGTGATTGCCGGCCGCACAATGGTCCAGTTTTTCTCCGTCATCCCGTAGAGAATATTTTCTCCGCGCGCTTTAAAAATGCAGTAATCATCCGAATTCTGCAAAAAAACATCTTTGCGGCTGTCGATCAACCGGGGCGATGTTTCCCGGATCGGCACTTCAAGATTATCGTACACCCGGTAGGAAGAAAGATATATGTAATGTCCTGTACTTTTAACGATCCACGGCAGGAAAGGGACAAGTTCATACGACGGATAAGTCATAAAATCAATGATGCCGTCATAATTGTTTTTCAGCAGACTTTCCCTGAATGGAATATCTTTTGCATTACCGCTGATTCCCCTGACATTGGGAAAATCATATTCCTGCTGATCCAAAGAAACGGCATCTATCAGAAATCCCTTTTGTGCCAGCAGAGGAATCAAATACCGGCCCATCGCACCGGAAGCGCCGAAAACAAGTACCTTTTTTAAAGCCATCTTCGTTCCTTTCCAAAAAACGGCATTTCTGCCAACACTGTCTCCACTTCAGGCAAAGTCTCTGTGGGGTGATAATATACAACAGCTCTCTGAAAATTCAAACAATTTACCTGAACAAAAATACCCCTTGGAAACTCTCCCGGCATCTCCCGGGGAATCGGCTCCGGCTGATCGGCAGCACCCTGCGCAGCCGCAGTTCAGAAGAAAAAAGCCGCATTCTCCGCGCGCTGGAAACCGAACTCTGGCCCCGGTTTGCAGATGGAAAACTTGTCAATAATATTCATGCAATCTTTCCTATTGCAGAAGTGGAAAAGGCACATGCCGTTCTCCGCAGAAACGAAAATATCGGCAAAGTGCTCCTGACCTTTTGATTTTCCGGAAAAATCACGGTAAAACTTAACTGCGCTGTCTGCAGTAACTTGAAGCGGCAACGGACAACAGTTTTAAATGGACCTGTTGGACAAAAATGGACCAAATGGACTTTTGCGTTATCGAAAAATAAAATCGTCCATCTGGTCTATCAGGTCCACTTGGTCTATAAAATGCCGGTGCCGGAAATTTCAAGCGGGAAATCTATATGAACTTTGTCACAAACCGTCGATGAGGCAACCGGAACTCTCATTTTTCATTTTTACATCATATGAGCGAAGCGAATGCTTCATATTTGGAGTGAAACGGAAAATGCTTCATAGCAGAATGAAATGGAGCTGCTTCATCGTCAGGCG
>JAFVRT010000044.1 GCA_017504125.1 Lentisphaeria bacterium | reverse complement strand
TTCAAGGTTTTCTTGTAAAAATTTCTCTGTTGAATTATATTATACCGGAAAGATCATCAATGGAGGATTTAAGCCGTGAATATTCCAAGAACCCTGTCATATATTTCAGCTGACGGCAGAGAATATCTGGCTCCCGGCGCAGACGCTGCAAGACCGGGAGTGCTGGATATAGTCGATCAGACTATGTTGCCCGGAGTGGTGAAACGATTGCACCTCTCCACTCCGGATGAAGTTTTTGAGGCAATAAAACAACTCCGGGTACGCGGAGCACCGGCTATAGGATGTGCCGCGGCTGTCGGACTTGCTGTATGTGCCATGAGATTTACAAGTTCCTCTCCGGCGGAGCATCTGGCAAATATAAAGAAGTGTGCTGCTTTTCTTGATTCCTCAAGGCCAACTGCGGTGAATCTTTCATGGGCCTTGAAAAGATGTGTCGGAGCGGTAAGTGCAGCAGATATTGCCGGAATGAATCAGCAGCTGCTTGATGAAGCATTGGCCATTACTGCAGAAGATATTTCTTTATGTGCCGCTATCGGCAAAGCCGGGGCCACTTTACTGAAATCCGGGATGGGGGTTCTGACCCATTGTAATGCCGGAGCTCTGGCAACCGCCGGTATCGGAACAGCATTGGCTCCCATATACACCGCAATGGAACAGGGAATAAAGGTCAAAGTTTTTTCTGATGAAACCCGTCCGCTGCTTCAGGGCGCGCGCCTTACTGCGTGGGAGCTTGGTGTTGCCGGTGTTGATGTTACCACGATCTGCGATTCCATGGCTGCTCAGGTCATGCGTGAAGGCAAAGTCGGCATCGTCATAGTCGGAGCCGATCGGGTGGCGGCTAATGGGGATACAGCCAATAAGATAGGAACATATCAGTTGGCTGTTGCTGCAAAATATCACAATATCCCTTTCTATGTGGCATTGCCTTTTTCGACTGTAGATCGTAGTATTGCAAATGGCAGTCAGATCCCCATCGAACAGCGTAAAGGCGAAGAAATATTCCATTGTGCCGAAGCAAAGGTTTATAATCCGGCTTTTGATGTGACTCCCCGCGAACTTATTACCGGATTCATTACCGAACGGGGCGTTTTGTCTGAAATATAAAGATGACTTTTACTAAAAAACAGTACAGTATATATTTTTCAGGAGTGTACTTTATGAAAAAGATTTGTTTGATTATGTTGGCCCTTGCAGCATTGGTGTGCAGCGGCGCGGAAAATAAAAAAACAGCAGAGAAACTGTCGGTCCCGATTTGTCAGGAGGCAATAAAAAAGTTTTCTGCCAAACGCTTTAAGATAGTGCTTTTCGGAGCATCAAATACTGAGAGATACGCCTCGTTCATGCACTGGGGCGATGTGTTGGAAACTTCTCTGCGTAAAAAATATTACCGCAGATTTCATGTGATCAACTCCGGCTACAGCGGCAGCAATACCCGTGATGCCAAAGAGCGTTTTGACTGGATGGTCAGGGATTTCAAACCCGATGTGGTGGTCATAACCTTTGGCGGCAACGATTCTCTCAACAACCCCAAACGCTTTATCGAAGAAAAAGAATTTGCTGCCAATCTTGAGTTCTTTGTAAAGGAGATCCGTTCATGGGGAGGTGTTCCCGTGCTGCAGACCTATTACATGCCAAACCTGAAAGTTTTAGATCCGGTTTATGCCAAAAATTTTGTGCGGTATATGCAAGTTGTGCGTGATGTGGCAGCCAAAAACAAAGTATTTCTGGTTGACCAGTATAAATTCTTTGAAAAGGTGGATCGGACTACTCATTTATATAAACTTATGCTCAATGCCATGCACCTCAACGAACAGGGAAATATGCTCATGGGTACGATATTGGCAAAGCATTTCGGCCTTGCCCCGGAAAAAGCTCCGCATAACGAAAAAGTGCTGGCTGCAATCAGACTTTTCAATAAAATAACCGGGAAATGATCCGTCAGGATCAGTCAACAGGATAGCCTGATATGAAAGTAAGTGATTTTGAACTCGCCCGTGAAGTGGCATACTTTATGAAACGCCTCTATAAGCAGCAATTGACAACTGCTGCCGGAGGAAATGTTTCCTTTCGCCGCGGTGATGAGGTTTTCATAACTCCCGGAAGTGTTGACAATGCCAGAATAGAAACTGAGGAAATCGGTATTCTGGATCTGGAGGGCAATATCCTGAAAAACGGTTTCAAGCCAACTGCCGAAGCTGAGCTTCACCTCTCAGTCTACCGCAGCAGACCTGATGTTTGCGCTGTGATGCATGCCCATCCCGAAACGGCATGTGCCTTTGCGGCATCCGGGAGAGAAATTTCCGGCAAACTGCTCTGTGAATCAGATGTGATACCCGGTAAGATCGGACGAGTGCCTTATCTTGCTCCGGGAAAACAGGAACTTGCCGATGCTGTCGGCAAGGCGGCAAAGGAGCACGATGTGTTTCTGATGAATAATCACGGAGTCATGGCATTGGGAACTTCTCTGTTTCAGTCCTTTTGC
>JAFVRT010000043.1 GCA_017504125.1 Lentisphaeria bacterium | reverse complement strand
CGTTTGCCGATATGTACTTCTCCACGCTGCACCTGATCCACAGCCATTTTTACCCACTTTTCAAAAACGGAATAACATTCCGGACATCCCATCTTACCGCCGGAAGTACGCATTTTTTCTGTATTCCAGCCGCAAGCAGGACAAATGACTTTAGTTTTTTCCCTGCCCTGCCCTTCTGTGGAAACAGATGGCTGTTTTTTATCTTCAGCATTTTTCTTGCCGGAATTGAAAATCACTTCGGCAAGATTGAAGCCGAAGGCACCGAGTCCGCCTGCAAGTTCTTTTTCTTTGGCACATTCAGGACACAGGTTGGTACTGATACATTTGCCGTTACGGACTTCCTTGATATGGATCGTCGCTTCCCGTTTTTTGCAATTATCACATAACATGGTAAAACTGTATTCCTTATTGAAAAAAATCACTTTCTTTCATACTATAATACTTCCTGAACATATTTTCAAGAAAAATTATCAGATTCAGTAAAAATAGTGGCTGCAAGCAGCAAAAATCAACCTATATTTTCCACACTGCGGGCATATTGCAGGTAACGCCCGTAGCGTTCGTCGCAGTTTTTCTGCGGAGTATAGACCTTGCCGCACCCTGACTCCATAGCTGTTTGTGCGGTTCGCAGATCAGGATATACACCTGATGCAACTGCTCCGAACATGGAAGCACCGAGAGCGCATGTCTGATCGGAATTCACTATTGCGACCGGCATATTCAAAGCATCAGCGCAATATTGCATGACAAAAGGTGATTTTTTGGCAATACCTCCGGTGGCCTTGATACTTTTTATCTCAAGCCCCTGCTCTTTGAACCTTTCAAAAATAGCCCTTGTTCCAAACACAGTAGCTTCCACAAGTGCGCGGTAAACCATTGGCGGAGTGGAGCCGAGAGTAAGTCCGAAAACAGCTCCCTGCAGCAGGGGATTGGAGTCAGGAGTACGGCGTCCGTTCATCCAGTCAAGAGCCATTACAGAAGACTCCGGCAAAGCGGCAGCTTCTTTTTCCAGATCGAACAGCGATACTTTTGCACCACTCCATTCCAAAAAACGGCGGAACCAGGCATAAATATCTCCGAAAGCTGATTGGCCGGCTTCCAAACCGGTATATCCGGGCACTACGGAGCCGTCGACCTGCCCGCAAATACCTGGGATACAGCGTTCAATAGTCGGCATCACAATGATATCGCAAGTTGATGTTCCAAGCACTTTCACCATTTCTCCCGGCACGATCCCTGCACCTACAGCCCCCACATGACAGTCGATAGCACCGGCGGCGATCACCACATCTGCGGGCAGTCCCAGCCTGGATGCCCATTCCTGCGATATCGTGCCGACCGGTGTATCTGCAGTAAAAGTTTCACTGCCGATACGCTCCCGGAACCCGGCAAGCAGCGGATCTACAGATGTAAAAAACTCCTCCGGAGGCAGTCCGCCCCATGATGCGTGCCATAATGCTTTGTGTCCTGCTGCACAACGGCTGTTTTTCACCTTGCTTCCGGCAAGCAGTGCTGTTATCCAGTCGCAATGTTCCACAAAAGAAAATGCTTTGGCCCGAACCTTTTCATTGACCCGCAATATGTGCAGCACTTTACTCCAGAACCATTCGCAGGAGTAATTGCCGCCGGAATACAATGTATAATCGCACGGACTGTTCCAGGCGATCTCATTGATCCTGTCTGCTTCAGATATGGCGGTATGATCTTTCCACAAAACAAACATGGCATCAGGATCATCTTTGAATTCTTCAGTCAGACTCAAAGGGATCCCGTCACTTCCGACAGCACATAATGTGGAACTGGTAGTATCCACTCCGATCCCCCGGACACAGGCGGGATCGCCGTGTTCAAGAACTGCTTTTATCACCTGTTCCATACATTCGAGATAGTCAAGCGGATGCTGACGGAACCGGCATTCGCCGGCATTTGAATAAAGTCCGCTTTGCCAGCGTGGATAAGCCGCTACGCTTTCAGCGATCTGTTTTCCGCAGCTGTCTATCAAAAGAGCGCGTACGCTGTCTGATCCGAAATCAAGTCCGATAAGCAATTCTTTTGCCATGATGATCCTCCGGCTGTTTTCAACGATATGCAATAAGTCTGAGCAATGTTTCAAGCATTACTGCCGGGTGAGGCGGACAACCGGGAACGAACATATCCACAGGCAGGATCGACTCCACGCCGCCGGCAGTAGTTCCATCACGATAAAGTCCTCCCGAAACCGCACATGCACCTCCGGCGATCACAAAAGAAGGTTTTGGCATGGCATTGTAGGTTTTTTCCAGGGCAAGACGCATATTGTCGCTTACAGGTCCGGTAACCAGCAACGCATCTGCATGACGCGGGGAAGCCACGACCTGAATACCGAAACGGCCGATATCCCAAGCCAAAGTATTCAAAACATTGAAGTCAAGTTCACAGGCTGCACATCCTCCGGCAGAAACCTGTCTGATCTTGAATGATTTGCCGCACAATTTCCTCAATTCCGGATTTGAAGATTCCTGCCAAGGTTCCATTCCCGGCACTTCGAGGGCCTCATGACTGAAAGCTCCCAGACGGTACTCGCTGGTAAACTTGATACCTTCCGGACATACCTGTGCACACTTGCCGCAGAAAATACAACGACCCAAATCGATTTTTCCCTGTTCTGAAACAGCCCCGACAGGACAGATTTTTCTGGCTTCATCATTTACTTTTTCAGGAAACACTTCGGGACGGCCGATAAAACGCTCCGGTAAGACCGGCGGAGTATCAGGAAAAGTTCCGGTACGGTATCCCTGACGCAGACGTGCCATAAACGCTTTTAACATTTTTCAACGCTCCTCGAACTTAAAGATCATGTCCGCAGTAGGACAGATTGAAACTCTTGTTGCAAATGGGGAAATTGGAAATTTCTTCGTCACGCAAAGCCATAGCCAATCCGAACCAGTTGTGGAACGAAGGATCGACGATACGGGATTGGATGATATTGCCATTATTTCCGGTGATCATTATCTGACATAATTCACCACGCCACGCTTCAGTAACAGCCACCGCCATGGAATCGCTCTGCAATTCGGGAAGCTGCCCCCCCACCGGAGCGGAAATTTCATGGTTCCGCAGATTTTTTTCAATAAAATCCAGGGACGCAAATATCTCATCGTACCGGACTTTTGCCCGACTCAAGACATCTCCTTTACCACCAGGGACCTTTTCCGGTGCGGACTCTTTGTAAAATCCGCAAGGCAGTTCATGTCTGATATCCATATCCATACCAGATGCTCTGGCGGCAACACCGACCAAACCGATCGACGAGGCAACATCAAGAGGAACTGTTCCGGTATTTTCAAAACGGTCGAGAACAGTCGGGGAATCAAACATCAGATCCAGCGCGTGTTTCAGTTCGGCATTGACCTTTTTCATCCAGTCAAGAAGTTTTTGACGACGCTTCTCGTCAACTTCGTACCTGATCCCTCCGGGGATTATACAGTTGCGCCCGAAACGGTTGCCGCAGATTTCCGCCGTCATATTCAGATATTCACCGCGGATACGGCCGCAGAATGAAGCTGTCGGCAAATAGGCGACATCCCCCGCCAGCGCGCCCAGATCACCGGTATGATTGGCGACCCGTTCCAGTTCGATCATGATCGCCCGGAGCTGCTGTGCGCCCATGGAAGGAACGATCCCGCTTAAAGCCTCGATCAAAGTCGCCGCGCCTGTCGCTGCCGCTGCGGCACTGTCGCCGGCAGCTGTTTCAAAAAGCGGCATGGTCCTTGATGACAAGGGACCCTCAAGAAGTTTTTCCACTCCGCGTGACTGATAACCGAGAGAAATTTCCAACGAATATACTTTTTCGCCCATGCACTGAAAACGGAAATGCCCCGGCTCGATAACTCCGGCATGAACGGGGCCCACAGCCACTTCATTTACGGCATCCCCGGTCATGGTAAAGTACTCGCCGTCGGCTTTACGGATCGGCTTCAGCCATGGATGCGTTTCAGGAGTTATTCCGTAACGCTCAAACAACTCTCTTTCGAACCAGTGAAATACCGGTGCTTCAGGAGTAAGTGCCGGATAAGACCGGGCTGTTACAGCCGCTCCGCATCTTAAACAATGATCGGCTGAATCGATCAGGATCGCCGTAAGTAATGTCTGATTGTTCAGTTCCATGGGAAACAGCGCGGCCACCCGCACCTTTTCGCTCCCTGTGGAATCGATAAGAGTCTGACGAAAATCTGCAAAAGGCAGAATGGGAAGACTATCAAGTTTGAAAGCACTTCCATTGGAAATTTTCAAAAAGTTTTTCATAAGTTCACTCCGAAAGCAATTCCGACAAGCAAAGCAACCATAATTCCTGCAGCAGGTACCCACACCAGTTTTTCAGCGCAGCAACTGTTGACTTCAATTTTTCCTTCGCCGCCCATTACCATGCCGAGAACATTCATGACCATACCGGCAAATACCATAAAAAGCAGCAGCGCGATCAACAGCGACAACCACACCGGAGCCTTGATCAGCAATCCCAATTCCGTAAAGAAAAGCGGTGACGGCGGAACTCCGCAAATAAGCAGCACTCCGGCAAGAAACAGTATGGCATTACGGGGAAGTTTTTTAAACAATCCTGAAATAACTCCGATCTGTCTGGTTCCGCAAGCCAGCAGCAAATTCCCGGCCAACAGGAAAAGAGCCATCTTGATCGCAGAGTGCCCCACCAGATGAACTATGGTAAGCTCCATACCGCATAATCCGAAAAGCAGCGCAGCGATCCCCATGTGTTCAATGCTGCTGTAAGCCAGCATACGCTTGAAATCCCCCTGCCGGATTATGAAAAATGCCGCAGTAGCCAGCGAAATCACGCCAAGTACTATGAGCAGATAGTTACAGAATTCTCCGATTTGAGCCGGAGCAAGTCTGGCAAAGCGGATTATTCCCAAAAACGAACAGTTGAGCAATCCGGCTGACAACAGAGCAGAAACAGCCCCCGGAGCTTCGCTGTGAGCATCGGGCAGCCAGGTATGGAAAGGAGCCAAGCCCATCTTGGTGCCATATCCGGCCAATGCAAGCACAAAAGCAGCTTTGAACCATCCCGGTTCGAGAGCGTCCTTTACTGCAACAAAATCCGAGATCCGCAGATCGTGAAGTTCCACTCCACCGCTGCGGGCAGCAAAAGCGAGAAAGAGTGTTCCAAGCAGCGCAAGAGCGATACCGACAGAACAGATAAGCAGGTATTTCCACATTGCCTCCAAAGCCCGTCCTGAACGGTGAAACAGAATCAGCGGTGCGCTGAACAATGTAGTTGCTTCTATTGCCACCCACATCACTCCGAAATTTCTGGAAAGGATCACCAGCGACATGGTGGAAAGAAATGCAGGCAAACAGACACCGAGCAGCATTTTCGCCTTGTCTGAACATTCCTCAGCTTTCAGCCAGAAACAGCAGTAAACAGATATTGCAAAATAAAGAAGCGAAGTCAAAAGCAGCAGGATCGCTTCGCTTTTGGCTGTCAAGCCTATCCAGCGTCCGTCGATATTGAAATTGAAACAATAAACGCAAAGAGCCAGATGTATGATACTTCCGGTCAACAGGAGCGTACGGCACAGCTTTCCTCTCAGCAGAGCCGCGATCAACGCTGCAAGCAGCGGCAATGTAATAACAAGTGTAAGATAAGTCATCATTTTTACTTTACCTCCTCATCACTATCGGTCAGCAAATTGAGCCGGTCGGCATCGATATGTTCAAATTCGCGGCTGATCTGAAACACGGTAATCCCCATGACAAAGACCAGCACCAGTACATCAAGCAGGATCCCCAGTTCCACAAAGAAACCATACTCAAGATGCATGGCAACCCCGAAAAGAGCGATACCGTTTTCAAAGGCCAGGAATCCCAAAGATTGCGTAAGAGCCTTGCGGCGGGAAATAATGATGAAAAGACCTGTAACAACCGTAAGTGCCGCAGCCGGTATCGCCAACGGCGGAACATTCGGGATATTCAATATTTTTTCGAGCCACAAAGCAAGTGCTCCGGCAATGAAAACAAACAGCAGCGACCATGAATATCCGACCAGCGGTTCAAGTTCACGCTTGACGCCCGCTTTGTGCATGGCCCTGATAAGCAGCAGCGGCAATACAATACCTTTGACCACAATATTTATCGCAGCAGAAAGCCAGAATTCACATCCGGGGAGTGCTTTTGTCCAGTTCCACATTACGACCGGCAGTACACCCAGCAGGATCCCCTGAAGCGCAACAAGTCTGACACAATGCACCAAACGGCT
>JAFVRT010000042.1 GCA_017504125.1 Lentisphaeria bacterium | reverse complement strand
TTTTATTTCAACGCCTGCAAAGTCTGAATTTTTTTGCGATTTTCATACCTGAATTCACATTGGTAACTTCCGCGCTCCATATTCCGCATTTGTCGTTGAAAGCACTCTGAAATACGACTGAGCCTTTGCCGTCCGCTGTAAAAACATTGCTTTTGTAAAGCGGCGGCACATTCCCGTCCGGGTCACGAAGTTCCACATGGAATACCTGTTCATTTTTTCCGGCGGAAAAGTTGATTTTTATTTGCTCTCCCGCGACAACTTCCGGCGGCACAGCGATTTCGAGCGGCCCTATCTTTTCACGGGCAATTACAAACACTCCTGCATCTCCGGCAGGAATTTCAGCAGTAAAAACCTTGCGGTATCCCAGATACTTTCCCTTCCTTGAGTCATAAATATGTCCGGGGCCATCCAATTCCACATGGACTTTACTGCAGCGTGCAGGATCTATTTTTTTAATCCCGCGGTCATAACTGATCATTCCGAGGACACGATTTCCGTTTCCGCTGCCGCGCAGCACAGCAAAACCGGCAAAGGGCTCTCCATTTCCGGCAGTAAGTTTTACGAAAGGCCGTACTCCGGCTCCTGAGCTGATTGCATTCATCAATTTCAGTATAGAACGGCGGAACTCCATACTGCCTTTGAGTTCAGCGGTATTTTCTCCTCCCACGCCGCCGGATATTACCTGATGATAGCCGTTGATCGCCATATTGAGAAGTATCACCCGCCCCTTGCCGATACGGTTGAGTACCGGGATCTTATCCCCGTTTCCTGCAGTCATAAAATTCCCGGAAACGCCGGGGATGCCGAATTTTTTATTTGCGGCAACAGAGATCCTGCGGTTGCGGAATACCGGTTCGGCAGGGATAGTGCCGAAAAGTTCTTCCAATGATTTTCCTGAGCGGAGATTTCCGTTCCGGCACCGCATTCCGGGAGCAAAATCTGCCACAAGAGTCCCGCCCTGTGCGACAAATTTTTTCAGATTTTCCAACTGCTTTTCAGAAAGCACAATTGCCGCCGGAAGAATAAAAAGTTTCACATCAGGAACTTTCATTTCCAATTCTTCAGAACTTGCAAAACGGTAATTGATCCGCATATCGGTCAGCAGCGCATCCCATGAACTCATCGCATGATGCCAGACATCCTTCCCCATATCTGCCTTGGCGGCAAATAATGATCCCTGAGAATGAAGCAATGCTGCTTCAGGCTTGTTTTTATCCAGTGAAAGGAAAAGTTTTCCGATGCCTTTTTTCATTTCCAGCAGAGTATCGGAGTAATAGCGCATATTTTCTGTAGGAGTAACATCTCCATTGAACATGGTCCCATGCCAATTGCACATGAGATTGGCTCCCCGGAACAACTCCTGCCACAACTGTCCTCTCATGAATCCTTCAGCAGGTTCGCCCAGTTTTGCATAACCTCCTCCCCACTGACCGCACAACATATTCCCCTTCCCGAAATCGTGGATCAGCTGGGTTTGGATCCCGCCGTAATAAGCGATATAGGAAATATGCTTCATCAACGCTTCCCAGTTGTAACTGTAGCCGGGGATCTGGGAACCGGAAAGTCCCATGCGGGCATCAGGAACAATTTTTCTCACAATTTCTGCCGCACTTCCCAACCAGCGGTCGGCGTAACAGAAAGTCATAAACTCCTTATGCTCCAGCCATGGTGCGAGAATATCTTTCCCTGCAAGTTCATTGAGCTGCACAGGAACAACCTCATCCCAGCTTTTGAAATTACTTTTCCAAGCCTTGTTGAGCATAGCAACTGAAGTATAGCGTTTTTTCAAAAATTCCCGGAATGACTTCAGGCAATGCCGCGAAAAACATACCGTGCTGCCGAGAAAATTTTCGTCCCCCATGATAAAGTTGCGGATATTGTAATATTTATACTCCTGCTTTTCCATATTGCTCTTTATGGCAGCTGCGGCCTTGCGCTGCACTTCAGGATCGGAAAAACACGGATTCCGGACCGGGTCAGTCGCCTTGTCTGCCCGATAGGCCCCTTCTTTTCCGAAAACCTCCCCTACTCCGATGGGCACACTCTGTAAATTACTGTTTGCAAAGGAACGCATGAATCCCAACGCATTGGCATTCTGGACGAAATTTATCACCATGTGATCAAATCCGAGATTACGGATCAACGCGGGAAACTCTTTGCCGATAAACCAGAGCATGCCATAAACTTCCCGGATATCATTTTTTGCACCCCAAAGCGAAAATTCTCCCCACTTGCGGCTGATGACACGGCCGTTTTCAACAGCCTTAACTTTGACCCGGTAAAGCATTGACCATGGTAATTGTAAAGCAAAAGAAAATTCTTTTTGCGGGGATTTTTTACTGAACTGTCTGGCAACTATACGATTATCAGAGTCCTCGATCTCCACTTCGATATCACTTGCCGGTACTGCAGAAACCGTAAATCTCACAGGCTTACCGGCAAGATATGTACGGTCAGGAGAAGCAAATTTCAACTGCAGTTTTATCCGTTCTGGAGTATCAAAACGGAACGCTCCGGCATCAAGAACACCTTTATTGTTTGATACTGTATATTCGGCAATATGCATCCCGCCCGGCAGATCTGCCGCCGGAATTTTTATACGGTTGGCTCCTTTTTTCACGACAGCAGAAAAACGGCTTGTTTTTTCCAACTGCCGGTGATCGTCAAAATAACGCAGCTGGATATCGATCTTTCCGTTTACAGTCGATTCTGCAGATAAATACTCAGGCGATGTCCCCGTAATCTTCACTTGAGGCACGATCCCGCCTGTATAACGCAATGCCTTGAGAAGCGGCAGATAAAAATACTCCCAGAAAGGATAATCCTTACTGTTATAGGCAGGATGCGCCCCGCCGTTTCCACCCTGCCACCCCCTGAAATGTACCGGATTCAGGTAATAACGGTTCGCTGCATTCCGGAACACCGCTACCGGAGTCTTGCCATTGCTGTAAAGTGTCAATACTTTGTCATCGGAGCTTTCCGGCAGATCACGCATTACCGGAATTTGAAAATATTCCTTTCCCCGGACAACTTTTTTCCCGGTAAGTACAGCCGGAATATTTTTGCAGTTGACAAAAAGAGTTCCGCAGCCTCCGGCGATCCACGATTTAAGGATATCCACAAATTCGCGCTGAACCTGCTTCTTAAAATCCACTCCGGCCACTACCAGCAATCGGGGGGCATGTTTCATATCTTTGAGAATCTGCAGCGTATAAGCTTCAAGTTCCGGAGCAAAAACAGGCGGCATTATCCCGTATGAAGGGTGGACATGGATTATTTTCTGCAGCAGCGGGATATAGCGGAAACGCAATTCCATACGCTGAGCAAGTTCCACGATCAATCTTTTTGTAGTATCATCCTGCCGTGCACCGGGAG
>JAFVRT010000041.1 GCA_017504125.1 Lentisphaeria bacterium | reverse complement strand
TTCCGTAAAAGGCAAAGACAATACTATGGAAGGCCCAATCAGACTCCAGAATACAGTTCCTCCTGAAGTAAGGAGTGTATAGAAAACTCCCGGCATTCCATTATTTCTAAAGCCGCAACAAACTGTCACTATCCCCCAAAGCATAGTGGCAAAAAAGCAACATATTGTAAAAATAAACATCACAGGTCAGTACGAATTTATACTCCTCTGGCAGCAAATCCCAATGCCCATATGGCGATACTCCCAAATAGCAATACACTTCCCCATATCCCACAGAGCAATAAAATTTCACTTCTTTGCTTATTTTCTCTTTTGAAACTCATTGTGACTGCGGTACAGGCCAATCCGAGACTTTCAGCCAAAAGTAATAACGCACAATAACGAAAAATATTGTCAATATCAGAGAGCCCGTCTTCAAAAGCAAAAAGGGAGATACCGGTAAGGAAAGATACTTGAGTAAGTATTCCGGAAAGACCTATCCAGGGAAACCACGGTTCAGAAATTTTATATTTGTTCCGGCAAAGAAGTATCCAAGGAAAAAATGTTGCAAGATTCCATACAAAAAATATTGCAAACTCATACCGGCTTTCTCCAAATGAAAAAAATAAACACAAAAGCGTACCGATAATACTCCAAACAACCAATGCTGCAAGAGAAAAAAGTGAATAGGCTATCCCCGGCAACCCTTTACATTTGAAACTGTAACAGGTTGTCGCCGCACCAAAGAGCATATTGGCGAAAAGGCAGTGTATTGCAAGTGTGAGTGTCATACCTTTACAATACACTGTTAAATATTTTTTTCAATACGACTTCTGATATTTTCTGTATTTTTTTAAATTTCATCCAATTCTTTTTCCATATCTTCAAGAAAATTTTCCGGATACGGGTAATTACGCAATTTTCTTCCCCAATAAGGCCCAAAAAACCGATCATAAAATGATGTAGTATCATCAGGGGAATTTCCCCAAAGATAATAAGGAAGAATATCCAGGATAATATGATTTATGCTAATCGGATCAGTACCATAATTTTTAGTTCCAATATTTTCAGGATCAATAACAATCTTGCCCTGTTTATTAAAAATAACTTCCTGTCCTGTTTCAGGATGCAGGTATTTTTCATTTCCTGTTTGCCCTTTATTTTGATGATATACATTTTGACTGTCCGGAGCTTTGATAAAGCCTTGTTGTATTGCTTCTTCCGGAGTCTTGGGCAAAACGTGAAGTTGTTGTTCCCGGAGCGCAAGTCTGTTGTAATGCAAGTTTTTGAGACAATTTTTTACTTCTTCTCCGATATTCAGCCACGAACTGAACTCTCTGGCGAACTCAACAATTCCTGCTTTTTCCATTTCTTTATGTATAACTTCTGCAGCTTGATTGATTTTTTGCATAGCAGACATTGCTATTGGGTGGAGGTTGCAAGTTGTTTTTGAACAATTCTCTTACGCTCAAAATAGCAAAACTATTTCAAGTTTGATGGTGAGTTTGATTTCAAAGAAATATTCTCCACAATTCTCTGTTAAGCAGAAATCCTTGGTCGGAGGTTAGTTATTATACAATCTCCTCCGCTCTAAATTACCATTCTGTAAAAAGGCTAACGACCTCTGCAAATGTATCCCAAAAGAAAAAGCCCAAACATAAAAAAGTTGACTGCCCATATCCCTGCTGTCCCATTGTGGATTTTCATCTTATCTTGCTCTTTTTTACCATGCCATAACATAAAAACATATGGTACAAACATAAATATCACCCAACAGACTGCTACCGCAAATATTGAAAATATACTGTCAGATCGTCCGAAATGAAGTTCCCGAAGCTGCCAAGCCGTTATTCCGGAAAATAGCAGGAACCCAACCGGGCCAACTGCCAGCAGCAGCAGAGAATCACTTTTCAGCAGCACCGGCAGTTTGGTCTGATGACGGTACAAACTGGTAAGCTCTTTCAGTTGATAAGTTTTTTTCCCGTCTGATGGCAAAAGCAATTAAATATATTCAACTTTTCGGCAAAGAAAATTTGCAATAATCTCCGGAGGGGGTTATTTTAAATAAAAATATTTGAATAAAGGAGTTGCAGTTTTATGAAGATTTATGTGCAGACCGATATCGAAGGGGTTGCCGGATTTTGTTTTTTTGAGAACCGCCGGAGCCGGGATTACGAAGTAATCAATCACCGCTACCGCATGTATAAACTCCTGACTGCCGAAGTCAATGCCGCTGTTAAAGCCGCATTCGATGCCGGAGCCAATGAAGTTGTAGTCAACGACAATCACGGCAGCGGCTACAATATTATTTTTGAAGACCTTGACCCGCGCTGCCGGATCATCCACGGCAAAAATTGCAGCGGCCCTCATTGGCTGCCGATATTGGACAGTACTTTCGATGCCATGGTTTTGATCGGGATGCACGCTATGGGCGGCACCGAGTGCGCCATAACGCCCCACAGTTTGTGGAAAGTCAACAATGGCGAACTTTATTTGAGCGAGTGTTCCATGGCAGCCGCCATTGCCGGAGATCTGGGAGTACCCGCAGTTATGGTTTCTGGCGACGACAAAATAGCTGCCGAAATGCGTTCCAAGATACCCAATATCACCATTGCTGAAGTCAAGCAGGCACTTTCGCCTTATCAGGCATGTTCCATGATTCCGGCGGCGTCTTGCGAACTTATTTACAAAAAAGTCAAAGCTGCTCTGGCAAATATTTCTGAAGTAAAACCCTACAAACTCAATGGTCCGATCACCCTGACTCTGCTGGATAACGCCACCCATGTTCCGCCGCTGGAAGAGCTGAGCGAACCGGTAACTTGCGACACTATCACCGAAGCCTTTTTCAAGTTCGAGCGCGCTATGGAGTGGACAAGCTTTGATACGCTCCAGCCCGATGGATA
>JAFVRT010000040.1 GCA_017504125.1 Lentisphaeria bacterium | reverse complement strand
AGGAAATTATGCCGGAAGTCTGCTGCCCTATCATATTGCCAAGCATGAATACCATTGTCCGGTTTCTCTTTTCCTTGATCCTGCGACCCATACCTATGTCGATGAATTCACCACCAGCAACTTTTTGGCGATCACCAAAGATGGCAAATATGTGACCAGTCTTTCTGATTCCATTCTGCCTTCTGTGACCAATAAGTCCCTGATGCAGGTCGCTGAAGATCTGGGTATGCCCACCGAACGGCGCAAGATCAAACTCGAAGAAGTTTATGGATTTGCTGAAATCGCGGCTTGCGGTACCGCTGTGGTAATCACTCCCGTCGGAAAACTTATGGATGAAGGCAAGGTTTTCGATTACGGTTTGACTGAAATCGGCCCCGGAATGAAGAAACTTTATGATCGTCTGACCGGAATTCAGTACGGAGAGATCGAAGATACCCACAATTGGATGGTGGATGTCCCTGAAAAATGATTATCTTCCGAACCAAAGCTGAACTTGCCGCTTTTGCTTCTGAAACCAGACGCAGCGGCAAGATCATCGGACTTGTGCCAACTATGGGGTATCTCCATGCCGGACACATGTCCCTGGTAGATACCGCCAGAGCCAAAGCTGATGTGGTGATCGTTACATTGTTCGTAAATCCCACCCAGTTCGGGCCGACTGAGGATCTTGACCGTTATCCCAGAGATTTTGAACGGGATAAAAAAATGTGCGAAGAACATGGTGTCGATGTACTTTTCGCTCCGGAAGCAGGAGAAATGTATGCGGCGGATTCTTCGACATGGATAGAGGAACTTGATCTGGCCAAACCCCTTTGCGGAGCCAGCCGTCCGGCATTTTACCGCGGAGTTACCACGGTTGTAGGGAAACTTTTCCACCTTGCTCAGCCGGATTTTGCATGTTTCGGTCTTAAAGATGCCCAACAGTGTTTCGTGATCGAACGCATGGTACGGGATCTGGATTTTCAGGTAAAGATCATTCCATGTCCTTTGGTTCGTGATGATGACGGATTGGCTTTGAGTTCCAGAAACCGTTACCTTTCTGCTGATGAGAGAAGCCGCGCTCTTTCCATACACCGGGCCTTGCTTGAGGGAAGAAAGACTCTCGAAGAAAAGGGGATCGCTGTTCTGGATGATGTGTGCAAAAAGGCTGTGGAAGTCATTACCGCTGCCGGAGGCCGGGTCGATTATGTGGAAGGTCTTGACCGGGCAACTATGAAGGCTCCCGGAGCAGATTGCCGGGAAGTGCTGCTGGCTGCAGCGGTTTTCTTTGGAACCACCAGATTGATAGATAATGAACTTGTAGAGGTGAAAAGATGATAAAGATAGATTGTTGCGGTGCGGATTGGCGATCCGGACTTGATCTCCTCTGCAACCGTCCGGCCTATCCACCGGCTGCTGAAGAAGTTGCCGCAGCAGTAATAGCGGATGTCCGTAAGCGGGGCGTGGAGGCTATTTGTGAATATGCTGAAAAGTTTGACCATGTGAAACTTACATTCGATCAATTCCGGATCAGTGATGAGGAAATAGCAGCTGCCTCAAAAATCGTTTCAGCTGAAAATAAAAAGGCTATAAAGACTGCATGCCGTCAGGTCAGAGCCTTTGCCAAAGAAACATTGCCCAAAAACTGGAAGAAAAAGATCCGTCCCGGAGTTACTGTCGGCGAACAGTTCAATCCCCTTGACCGGGTCGGTGTCTATATCCCCGGCGGAACTGCTCCTTTGGTTTCTACGGTTCTCCACACGGCCGCTATTGCCAAAGCATGCGGAGTGAAAGAGATCGTTGCAGTTACCCCTGCCGGAGGAGTTCATCCGGAAACTTTGTATGCCATGAAGTGTGCCGGAGTTACTGAAGTTTACCGTTTAGGCGGTATTTACGGTGTGGCCGCGATCACTGTAGGTGTTCCCGGTATTCCCAAAGTTCAGAAACTTGTCGGACCCGGTAATGCTTATGTTACAGCTGCTAAAAAACTGCTCTACGGAGAGGTGGGAATAGATTTGGTCGCCGGCCCTTCGGAGATCCTTGTCATAGCTGATAAGAGTGCCGATCCGGAATTTGTTGCCGCTGACTTGTTGAGTCAGGCTGAACACGGCAGCGGTTTGGAACAGGCTGTTCTGGTTTCCACCGATGAAACTCTTTTTGCTGCTGTTGAGCAGGCATGTCTGCGGCAGAAAAAAATGCTTGCCCGTGAAGAAATAATCGATCGTGTATGGGAAAAAGGCATTTTCTTTATCAGCGTTCCAGATCTTGACCGGGCTGCTGAAGTTGCAAATTTGTATGCTCCTGAGCATTTGGAAGTACAGACAGAAGAACCCGAAAAAATGCTGCCCAAGTTGAAGGCAGCCGGAGCGATATTCCTCGGTCCGTGGACACCGGAACCGATAGGGGATTTTTGTGCCGGTCCTTCCCATGTGCTGCCGACAGCTTCCAGTGCGTTGCGTTTCAACGGACTTGAAAGTGTGTCTTTTTTCCGCCGTACCAGCATTGTCAGATATTCAAGATCTGCGCTTGAGCGCGAAGTTGAAGTGGTCGAGCGTTTCGGAGCCATGGAAAAACTTGGAGCCCATGGTATGGCAGGAACAGTAAGATTTCTGAATAAAAAATAACTGATCACAATACATAAGTAAAAGTAAAAAAAGGAGATGAAAAAATGTTGAATCGTTTCGGAATTTTTACCCTGGCCCTCGCCGGTGCTGTTGTGCTGTTTTGCGGCTGTAAATCCCAGCCTCCCGCCTGGGATGCCGAATCGAAAGATGCTCCGGTAATGCCCCGTGCAGCTGATGATCCCGGTTCAGTCACTCCGCTGGAAGGTCCTACTGATGTGCCTCAGAGTGCGGGCGGCAGTAATTGGACGGAAAATCCCAATGAACTGGCCGCAGCCGGTGCCGATAAAGACGGTTGGACTCCCGCTGATCCTACCGGCAAAAGGCTTAATATGCCGGTCATTTACTTTGCTTATGACTCTGATGTCCTGATCGATTCTGAAATGGCGAAGATCAAGAGTATTGCCCGTTATATGAGTGATAAGCCGGAACTGGCTCTGGTCATCGAGGGCCATTGCGATCAGCGCGGCACCGAGGAGTATAACCGTGCTTTGGGAGAACGCCGTGCCAATGCTGTCCGCGCAGCTCTTGAAGCAAACGGTGTTGCCGCCGGAAATATGAAAACTCAGAGTTTCGGTGAGGATAAGCCTGCTGTTCAGGGCAATGATGCCGCCGCATGGCGTCAGAACCGCCGTGCCGTTCCTGTGCCGATGTTTCTTCCGGGAAACAGATGATAAAAAATTTGCAGATTGCATAGTTCAGGCATCGGGACATACGCCTGATGCTTTTGTGTGTCAGTAAAAAAGATATATTTATACAATAAAAGGAGTTGTGAATTATGAGCAAGATCAAAGCTGAACATGTGTTTACTTCTGAATCTGTTTCAGAGGGACATCCCGACAAAGTTTGTGATCGTATTTCAGATGCGATCCTTGATGCCTGTCTGGCACAGGATCCTGACAGTCGTGTGGCATGCGAAAGTCTGACCACTACCGATCTTGTTGTTATTTCCGGTGAGATCACTACGAAAGCCAAGGTCAATTGGCAGGAAACTGCTCTTGCTGCCATCCGTGATATCGGTTACAATGAACACGGTGTCGGCTTCTGTGCCGATGACGCCAAGGTCATGGTGGCTATCCACAAGCAGTCGCCGGATATTTCCATGGGAGTTACTGAAGGCCAGGGCAAGTTTCTCGAACAGGGGGCCGGAGATCAGGGCATGATGTTCGGTTATGCCAGT
>JAFVRT010000039.1 GCA_017504125.1 Lentisphaeria bacterium | reverse complement strand
GCCTGATAATACCGGGTACATCACCGAGGGCCAGTTCTATCTGCGCAATGGTCGTATTGAGCCTTTCGGTTCACTTTCCCGTCTGAAACAGCAGGTCAACGGCCGTACCCGCAGCGATCACCGGGCCATCATGGATGCCATGATCCGTCTTTATGCCGACTTCAAAAGTACTGTGGAAAAGCAGTCCATGGGCTTCAAGATGTCCGGCTGGGACAACAAACTGCTGAAATACGGCAAACGCTTCGAAGCGGAAATGATGAATCTGTCGGTGAATATACCTCTGGAAAATGCTCTTGACCTGGGGTGGAAGATCCTTGCTGATTGTTTTGAACCGGCCGAAGTCGGTATCAAAACCGATTTGATTGAGCAGTATTGGCCGAAGGAGAGCTGACCCATGGCGGAAAAGATCAAGTTCACCAAGCAGGAGCAGAAAAAGCAGCAGGACGCTTTGAAGCAATTCAAGCGTTTTCTGCCCACGCTGCAGCTGAAAAAGCAGCAGCTCCAGGCCGAGGTGCGCCGCAGTGCTGATCTGTTGGAGGAAAATCTGCGCCGTCAATCTGAACTCAAAGGTGCTTTGGCGCAAAGTCTGATATTTTTCGGTGATACCGGTGCGGCAAAATTGATCGAAGAAAAAGTCAGGATCGCGCATATCCGTTCTTCCGAGCAGAATATCGCCGGAGTGCCGATCCCTGTTTTTGAGGGGATCGATTTTGTTCCTGTTGAAATCGACCGTTTTGCGACTGACTGGTATGTGGATGATGCCGTCGATGCCCTGAAGCGGGCCGCAGAACTCAAAGAAGAATTCAAGATCCTGCAGAAGCAGTATGATCTGCTGGCTGAAGAACTCCGTACCACCGGACAGCGGGTGAACCTCTTTGAAAAAGTGAAGATCCCGGAATGTCAGGAAAATATCCGCAAGATCCGTATTATGCTCGGTGATCTGGAAACCAGTGCCGTGGCCCGCAGTAAAATTGCCAAGCGCAAGACCGCTGCCGCAGTAAATTGAACCGCAATACTATGAAACGGTTATCTGCATTGGATCTTCATGTCGAGATTCTCGACACTACACTCCGGGACGGCGAACAGACTCCCGGCGTTTCTTTTACTCCCAAAGAGAAGTTGGATATCGCCAGGATGCTGCGCCGTTTAAAGGTCGACCGTTTGGAAATCGGTTCTGCCAGAGTTTCAGAAGGTGAAGCTGAAGGCGTGAAGAAAATACTCCAATGGAGTGAAGATCATGATAATCCGGAACGGTTGGAAATGCTGGGGTTCGTCGATGGCGGACGCTCAGTCGAATGGATCAGAAATGCAGGCGGTAAAGTCATAAATTTATTGTGCAAAGGTTCAAGGAATCATTGCGAGATCCAGTTGAAAAAAAGCCCGGAACGCCACTTCTCAGATATACGCCGCGAAGTTGAACGGGCAGTCGGGAGCGGATTGAAAGTCAATCTTTATCTTGAGGACTGGTCAAGCGGAGTGTCTGATTCTTTTGACTATGTGCTGACAATGATAAATTTTCTCCGGGATCTTCCGGTGGCGCGTTTCATGCTTTGCGATACTTTGGGGAAACTCAATGCCGCCGGAGTGAATTCAGGTCTGACTTTGATGTTCAGCGCATTTCCTGACTTGCGCTATGATTTTCACGGGCACAACGATTACAATATGGCATGTGCCAATGCTCTGACTGCGGTTGAATGCGGCATAAGCGGGATCCATTGTACCATAAACGGTTTGGGGGAACGGGCAGGAAATCTTGATATTGCCCAGTTTGCCGTTGCAGTAAAGGATTTTTCCAACCGGCAGGTACGGATCGTGGAAAAAGAACTGCATCATGCCTCTCAGCTGCTTGAAGTGCTTTCCGGCAAACGCTGTGCCTGGAATGCTCCTGTTATCGGCAGCGATGTTTTTACTCAGACCTGCGGTGTACATGCCGACGGAGACCGCAAGGGGGATCTTTACTGCAATGCTCTGCTGCCGGAGCGTTTTGTGCGGCAGCGGGATTATGCATTGGGGAAACTTTCCGGGAAAGCCTCCATTGACCGTTCTCTTGAAGTGATGGGTGAGGAGGTCATTTCTCAGGAATTACGGGAAAAGGTGCTGAATGAAGTGATCCGCCTCGGTGATCGTAAAAAAACGGTTACTGCGGCAGATTTGCCTTTTATCATTTCCAACATCATGCGGACTCCTGAGGCCGTCAGGATCAGGATCGTGGATTTTGAAACAGTTTCTCACCGTCACGGCATGCCAAGATCACATGTCGTTTTGGAATTCGACGGGATCAGAGTTGAAGGTACTTCCACCGGGGACGGAGGGTACGATGCTCTTATCAAAGCCATACGCAAATGTTTGCGGGAATTCGGGCTTGTCATGCCGAAACTTCTTGATTATCAGGTCAGGATCCCCCCCGGCGGCCGCACAGATGCTCTGGTGGAAACTACTGTGACCTGGAAAGGTCCTGACGGACGCAATGTTATAACGACCGGAGTGGACTCCGATCAGCTGGTGGCTGCCGCTGTTGCCACAGAAAAGATGCTGAACCTTATGCTTCACGGGAGAAATGATGGGTAATGTCTATATAATTTCCGGTGACGATGATTTCAGCCGTAAAAAGCGGGCAAGGGAACTTGCTGTACAGCTTGGCGGCAGTGATCCTGACGATCCCGGTATTGAGATCATAAGTGCTGATAATGAAAATGTAAAGCCGGAACAACTGGCGGCTCCTTTTGCTGAAGCAGTGCAGACTCCGCCTTTTCTTTCGCCCCGCAAACTGGTCTGGTTGAAACATCTTCCTGAGTTTGAGCTGCTTGCCAGGAGCGGCAGCGAAGTGATATTGCAGATACTCTGTGATACTCCGCCTGATGAAGTGGATATAATAGTTGACGGGCCGGGTTTCGATATGCGTAAAAGTTACGCAAAGGAACTGAAAAAAGCCGGAGTCCAACTGGAACTTTTTCAAACGCCCAAATCAACAGACCGCAATTATGCTGAAACCCGGCGTCAGACCTTGGAAAGTATGATAAGTTCCTCCGGCAAAAAACTCAATCCGCGGGCGGTACAGTATTTGCTGGAAACAGTCGGCGGAACTTCCGCAAATCTTGCCAATGAAGTGGAAAAACTTCTGCTCTATGTCGGTGATGCACCTGAAATAACTCTGGCTGATTGTGAAGCAATAACCAGTCGTACTCCTGAGGCGGTCGGATGGGAATTTACTTCGGCCGTTGCCGAAGGGGATGTGCTGCGGGCATTGAAATTGCTGGATCTGCTTTATACAAAAGACAGCGACGCCATACCTTTGCTTGCTTCGCTTTCCAATGAATTTCAGCGTTACAGTAAACTTATTCCTGCCATGCGTGAATTGGGGATAACTCATGCCAATCCCCGTTCTTTTGACAATCTGCCTGCTGATGTCAAAAGCCGTTTCCCGGAAAATCCTTTGTTGAAGGTGCATCCCTACCGGGCTTTCAAGATGTGTGAAAGTGCCCAGAAACTCGGCGGACACAAGATCGCAGAAAAACTTGCTGCCATAAGGGATGCCAGCTGTGCCGCAGTTTCCGGAAACGGAGATGTCCGTATACTTATTGAACAGTTGATCCTGCGGCTCTGCAGCGATCAGGAGAAAAGACGATGAATTCACTTTGTTTGGCTGCTCTGCAGGAGCCTTTTAAACTTCCTGAAGGTGTTTTGCAGTTCCTGTGTATCGGAATTGTGGTTTATGTTATCGTAATGCTGCTGATAGGTTATTTTGCCAGTCGTAAAATTTCCGGAATGGAGGATTATCTGGTCGCCGGCAGAAGGCTGCCGTTGTGGATGGCGACGGCCACGCTTCTGGCAACCTGGTTCGGAGCGGGATCAAGCATGGGAGTCGCTGCCATGACTTACAGTGACGGCATCGGCGGTGTACTTGCCGACCCGTTCGGAGCTTCGCTGAGTTTGATCCTTGCCGGTATTTTTGTGGTTGGCATGCTCCGCAAATTGAAGTGTCTGACAGTTACGGATATCATCGGCCGCCAGTATGGCAGAGCGGCGGGGGCTTATGCCACTTTGTGGATGCTGCCGGTTTATATCGGCTGGCTGGGATCACAGATGCTGGGGATAGGAACGATCCTGCACATGCTGACCGGAGTTGATGTGCTTTTGGGTACTGTCATCGGTGCTGCTGTTGTACTCATCTATACTTACGCAGGCGGCATGTGGGCAGTTACCATGACTGACCTGCTGCAGGTAACTTTGATCGTACTCGGTTTGATCATCATATTGCCGGGTGCCCTGGGCGAAGCCGGCGGATTTGAAAAACTTTACGCTTCTTTGAGCAAAGCGGATCTTTCCCTTGCCATTCCTCCTGCCGCCAACGGTGCAAGCCGTACTTTGAATGATTGGAGCTACTATATCGGCAGTTGGATCGTGATGGGACTCGGATGTATGGTCGGACAGGATCTCATTCAGCGTTCTCTGGCCAGCCGGGACGAGAAAGTTGCCATATCCAGTACTGTCATGTCAGGATTTTTTTATATCATGATCGCCATGATACCTATTGCCATAGGCTTTGCTGCGCGGATCGTGCTGCCGAAATACGGGATAACGGCTGCCGCAATGGGGGATAATCTGGAAAATCAGGTTTTGCCTCAAATGGCTATGATCGTATTGGGAAAACTTCATCCGGTGCTGCTGGTTTTGTTTTTCTCTGCATTGGTTTCTGCGATCATGAGTTCGGCGGACAGTTCACTTCTGGCCGGTTCATCTCTGCTCTGCAACAATGTTCTGCGTCCCTTCATGCCGGATATTTCAGAAAAGACATTTCTCCGGATAACCCGTACCAGTACTGTACTTTTGACGGTAGTGAGTCTTTACTTTGCCATAAGTGTTCAAAACATCTATGTGCTGATGAAAAACTCCTGGGTAACGCAGCTGGTGGTGGTATTTCTGCCGGTGATGACCGCCATGTATGTTCCCAAAGCCAGTAAAAATGCGGCATGGGCCTGTATGATAGTTTCCACAGCGGTCTGGCTTGGTTATTGTGCGGTTTCCTGTATCGGAACGACGAAGAATTTCTCGGAACTTATGGAAAACTTTGACCGTCCGCTCACATGCGGTGCAGTTTACGGTTTTGCAGCCGGATTACTGGCTTTTATCTTTTGTTACATTGGTGAACGCTGTTCTGACCGGTTCCGTTCAGCTGAGGAGGAAAACAGATGAGTGTGCCGGTAATAATTCCTGCCGCGGCAGCAAGATGCGCGGTTCAGGTGGCAGAAGTTCTGAAAACTCCCGGAGCGGTTGCTCTGGTTCCTACTGAAACTGTATACGGTCTGGTGGCAAGGGTCGGAGATGCGGAGGCATATTCCCGGATCTTTGAACTCAAACAGCGCAGTGAGGCCAAAGTTCTCGGCTGGTTTGTGTCTGAGTGGCGTGAACTCCGGGAATATGGAGTAAAACTTGAAGGACTTCCTGAACGGCTTGCTGAAAAATATTGTCCCGGAGCCATTACCATAATCGCTCCGACAACGGAAGGTTCCACTTTGGGATTCCGTTCACCGGATCATCCGCTGCTGCGTGAAATATTGAAACTTACGGGGCCGTTGTATCAGACCAGCGCAAATCTTTCCGGCCGTCCGGATCCCAAGGATGTTCGATCTGCGTTGTCTGAACTTTCAGGTATCCCGGATATTGCTGTTGACGGCGGCAGATTGGCTGATGATGCCGTTGGATCGACCGTAGTCGATGCCGCAGGGAAAACATTGAAGATATTGCGTCAGGGCAAACTTTTTGTAGAGCTTTGAACCGCCGGAAATAAAACGGGCCGGGAGTTTTTCCCGGCCCGCATTGTTTTGAAGCGGTTATTTGACCGGTTCACCGCAGGCATTGGCTTCTTTGTTGCCTTCGGGGATGCACAGGATGAGAACGGGCAAGGCTGAAGTCAAAAAAATGAAATTTTATCTTGGGCGTGCAGTTTCTGCGAGTTCTTCAAAGTTCATCCATTCGACTTGTGAGCCGAAGACTCTGTTGACCCGCTGGATAAGGTATTCGAAACCTTCGATGCCGATTCCCCGTCCGTCGGAGTAGAGGGATTGCCAGTGCGATATCATGATGAGCGGGGCATTTTCCTCAAAGAGTTCCCGGAGCTTTCCTGAGCGGCCGTCTTCGCTGATAAGAGAATCGATTTTTTCCTTTGCGCTTTGGCGTGCGGCATCGAAAGAACGGGGGTTCTGAGTTCCCCAGAAGGCATCTTCCGAGTTGTTTGGTATGGAAACGACTTTACCTGTTTCGGGGGTGTCATACATGATAACCGGATGCTTCAATTCATCTCTGGAGTGGAGAAAATAAAAGCATTTGTCTTTGCCGAGAGCGCGTTTGAAAGCCATACCGATACCTTTGGCGTAATTTTCCTCATTGTCGATACCGGTGGCCCATGGTGAAGTTACACCTTTGGGATCGAGGCCCATATTGTTGAGTATTTCTATGCTTAAAGCCACATATTCAGCTATAGTTTCTGCGGAAGCGTTACTGACGAATTTATCTTCATTGAGATGAGTATTGGAGCAGCGTTGCAGATCCCATGCCTGAAAGTGGGTGAGGATTTCTGAAGTTATTGAAAAATTGGGTAAGATGTATTCTTTTGTGATATTGACAAATGCTTCTATGTGTTCCGGGGAAACGCGATTGACTTTGGAAGGCTGATCGAGTCTGCCCAGTCCTCCGGGGATCGGGACTACGGAAAATTTTCCTTTTACTCCGTACTGGCGGCAGATCTTGCCGAAGTGCAGAGCAAAGGCGGGCGGAACGATAAGATCATGTTTGCCTCCGAGATCGTGGAAATGGAACATGTTCACAGGACCGGCATCGTCGATAATGAGGCTTATTGGAATTTTACTCATGGTGGTACTCCTTTTTGGGTATGTCGTTGTTTAATGTACACCGGGTAAGGGGAAAAGTCAAGGGCAGTCGGGTATTGTAACATGGGTTGGTTGGCGATTGCCGGGCGTGGCTCGGCTGCGGCACAGGGCGGTTGTGGGGGGGGCGATTGCGGGGGGCGACATGGGGTGGTTGGCGATTACTGGGCCCACGCTTTGCTGAGGGTGGTTGGTCATAGGTCAAATAGGTCAAATAGGTCATATAGGTATTGGGGGGCAGTACTTGAGGACACGGGGCTGCGATTAGGCGTGGCTTGGCTGGGGTGTG
>JAFVRT010000390.1 GCA_017504125.1 Lentisphaeria bacterium | reverse complement strand
CATTAAGGCACATTCTTACAGCACGGCTTTTTTCATTCAGAGCTGGCGTTTTCTGATCGGAAGCCTGCAAGAAATATGTTCTTGAAATATTATGATTCAGATGTCGTTTTACTGTCTCCTGTTTGCGGAAGTGTACACCATGTCCACCGCCGCTTTTCCGTAAGATAGTACATCTGTTATTGTTTTTCAAGTTATAAACTTGTGTTTTATGTATTTTTGCTTTCCTTCGGGACTGGCTGCCCCTGATTGGAGTGTTTCAATGTTCCGCACTTTTTTCTCATTCCTGCCGGCAGGTATTTTCAGTTTCTGTCAGCACCAGTACACTGCGCCTGCAGCCAACGGCAGAAGGCGGACTCACTACACCGCGGTTTTCCATTATTTCAAGCAGCTCCGCAGCCCGGTTGAAACTGATTTCAAGAGTTCTCTGCAGATAACTCATGCCGGGCTTGCGTTCGAGTATGACAGAAAGCAAAGCCTTGAACATAACAAGATCATCCTCAGGATGCAGATATTTATTCAATACCGGCAAAATTTCCGCAACTTTTACATTTTCCTGGCAATACATATTTTTCCTCCTGTGATAAGATTTTGCATAATATTAAAATAATCTCTCCGGTATGACACAAATCGTCATATCAGATGTCAGAAAATAAAAAAATTGCATTTTATTTGATTTTTTCTCCGGCAGACATATCTTCATACTTCTGTTGCCTCAACTTCACCGGCAAGATTTGCGGTATCGTCCTGTTTCAAAGTGTTGTCAAGTTCGTCAGCTCCACGCTCGCCGATAATGGCAAACCTGCCCCCCCAGCCGTTTTCCGTATGTACAACAGACTTGCGGTCAAATATGCCGCGGCGCATTTTGCGTGAATTTTTGAAAACTTACTGTACCGAAGGAGAGATGTTGAAGTAACGCAAAGTGCGTTCCATAGTGTTCCGGAATGCAGGAGCGGCGACGGTTCCGCCGTAACTTGCGCCTTTGGGATTGTCAAGCGTGATCACCATTACCAGTTTCGGGTCGTGGGCAGGAACAAATCCGGCAAAACTGGCGTAGTACTGGTTCGCAGCGTAATGGCTTTTGGTGATTATTTTACCGGTGGCAGGATCACGCACCGCAGGTATATTTTTGCGGCTGGTTCCGGTTTTTCCGGCCACCTGAAATCCGGGGATCGCAGCCTTACGGGCGGTTCCTCCCGGTTCAGTCACCATTATCATCATGTCGATAAGTTTATAAAGCTGTACCGGATCAGCTCCAGTTTCCGTAAATTTCGGAGCTCCGGAAAGTTTCATCTCGCCGCTCTCAGGATCCCTGATACCGTGGATCAATTTCAATTGCGGCATTCTGCCGTTATTGGCGAGTCCGCAATAAGCTCTCAACAGCTGCAGCACTGTAGTATTGAAACTGTAACCTATGGGGATACGGGTGATCGCCAGAGAATCCCAACGCCGCGGCGGCAGCAGATTTCCGGAGTGTTCATTGGCAAAAGGCAAGCCGCTTTTGATCCCGAATCCAAAACGGCGCAGGGCCCGGAACACCTCATTTTTTCCCAACAGCATAGCAACCTTGGCTGTTCCGATATTACTGGACTTCTGAATGACCTGTGCCACAGTAAGTTTTCCATAAGGATGGGAATCTGTAAGCCGGACTGCTCCCCAACGACCGTTTTCGCAATCCACCAGACTTTCCGGAGTAACAAGTTTCTTTTCAAGAGCAAGCAATACCGAAAAAGGCTTTGCCAATGATCCCGGCTCATAAATGTCTTCGGCACAGCGCATTCGGACAGCATGAGCCTTGTAGGTGGAACGATCTGCCGGATTAATGGTTGGTCTTTGGGCAATCGCCAATATTTCTCCGGTACGGGGATCGGCAACTGCCGCAAAAATGGCATCCGGACGCCATTTTTCCACAACAGCATCCAATTCTTCTTCCAATATTGCCTGAACCGGTTCCACTATGGTAAGAAAAAGATCCTTGCCGTTGGCAGGTTCATGAATCAAGTTTTTTCCAAAAATAATGGGATGACCGGAGGGAGTAAGTTCGATGATATTTTTCACCTTGTCCGGCGACATGGTTTTGTTGAAACGGGTTTCCAAACCGCTGCGGGGTTTCATCATATCATTTTCGATATCCACATACCCCAAAAGATTGGCCAGCATGGAACCTTTGGGATAATCTCTTACCGCAGAAGGATCATAAGCAAAAAGTTTCAATAAATTCTGCCGGGAGTCTTTTTTCCCGGAAGGAGAAATACTTTTACGGAATCTGCTGACTTCTTCCAGAGTTGCGTTCCGTTTGACCAGCAGATAAAGATTCCTGCGCTTTTCTCTGACACCTTCCTTATTTACCACATAACGGTATTTGTCAAGTTTTTCGTAGTACCAGCGGTAGGTACGGTGTTTGAAATGCTGCGAGAGGATCCATGCCAAACGCCGCCTTTCATATTCATTTTTCAGATTATAAGGCGTACACGAAATATTCAGCCGTGGAGAATTTGCCACCAGCAATTTGCCGTCACGATCAAAAATTTCTCCACGCTGCCCGGTAACATACTGTTTTTTGGTGTAAATGCGTTTGGCTTCTGCAAAATATTTGTCCCGGTCGATGACCTGAATGAAAAAGAATCT